>JAJOKQ010000136.1:0-4031 GCA_021129785.1 Clostridiales bacterium
CAGCAAAGAAATTCGAGGAATTTTTTCAAAAACCACTTGACACGATAGTGATAATCAATTACAATAATGGTGTTAATATTAATCTCATTTATTACATGATTGCTAGAATCAAGAGATTAGTGTAATAAATAGCAACAAAATGATTAGGAGGAATTCTTTTGGAGAACCTAGCTTGCTGTAATAATCGATTAGAAGAAGAAGTAGCGTATTTTGCAAATTATATTCAGTGTTGTAAAGGAGATAGTGCAAATCTACTATTTATAATTGACCGTATTGGAGCTACTATTGCAGGAGTTAAACCAGCAGAACTTCTTAATTTACCCAGCAAATACAATTGCAATAAAATAAGTTGGGAAAGTTGTAAAAAATGCATTCTAAAAAGCAGTAATATTAAGTTAAGAGTGATAGATAAGTACAAAGGAAGAAGGCATGTATTATTCTATCAGGAACAATCACTTAATAATGTTTTGAAGCAAGCTGAGACTATAAAACTACTAGTTGAATTAGGATATCCAAGAAACTATACGCTTGAAGTATATTTAGATTATTTAACTGACAGACTAAATAGTGACGAATTTCCACATGAAATAGGTATTTTTTTAGGTTATCCTCTAAAGGATGTAAAGGGTTATTTAGGAAAAAGCAATTTGAGACTAGTACATAGTAACGGTTGGCAAGTTTATGGTAATGCCCACGTTTCGCAAAGAAGATTAGAAAGCTTTAAGGAAGCTAGATTTAAGGTGAGAAGACAGTTGAACACCTTACTAGAAAATAGATTACAAATAAATTAGTAATATAGGAGGAATAAAAAATGAGTAAAGCAATTGTAATTTTTGGATCAACAATGGGAAACACAGAAACACTAGCAGCGTCAGTAGTTGAGGGTTTAAAAGAAGGTGGCAAAGAAGTAACACTTAAAAACGTTACAGATGCTAAAATCGAAGAATTAAAGGACTATGATTTAGTTGTTATGGGTTGCTCAACATGGGGGGTAGGCGAGCTTCAAGATGATTTCATTAGCTTTTATGATGCACTGAATGATGATGTGCTTAATGGAAAGAATGCGGCAGTCTTTGGACCGGGAGATAGAGCAATGTATCCTGACAATTTTTGTGATGCTGTTACGATTATTGAAGAGAAGTTAGAAAAATGCGGAGCTAAAATAATCGAAGATTGTCTTAAAGTTGATGGAGACGTTGATGATGCATTAGACGAAGCTAAGGCATGGGGATTAAGTGTAGCGAAGAACGTGTAGCAATTTTTAGAAATTTTTCGGGTTACCCTAAACTAATTAGGAGTAACTCGTTTTTTTATGTATAATAAGAGAAAAGATGATTTTGATGAATGCAGACATGTAAGCTTCCGCAAAAATTTAAAACCGTGAAAAACTTTTTGTAAGTGGAACAATTTAAAGGAGAAAGAACTATGCGTAAAATCATATACATTTGCTTAACTATATTGCTTCTGCTAGTAAATGTTGGATGCAGTCGTGCAGAGAATATTAAAGCTAGCGATGTCGAAATTGAAGCTGATAATATTACTGTTTATGAGCAAGATAGCGATGATACTACTGAAGACAGCGACTTAAAGGAAGATAGACTAGCAAATTTTGAACCTGAGTATGTTTATGTAAAAATCTCTGCAGTGGGCGATGTTATGGTACACAGCCCACAATTTAGAGCGCAGTTTAACAGAGAAAACAATACTTATGATTTTACGAATAATTTCAAGTTTATTAATAGACATATTGCTAATTCAGATTTAGCACTTGCAAATTTGGAAACAACTTTTGCAGGGGAGGAAAAAGGCTATTCTGGTTTTCCTTTTTTCAATACTCCAGACGAATTAGCATATGCTCTAAAATATGCAGGGTTTGACGTGATTTCTACAGCAAACAATCATATTTTTGATAAGGGAAAAGAAGGAATTCTACGAACTATTCAAATCCTAGAAGAGAGTAACTTAAGAGTTATTGGGACTAGAAAAAACAACGAAGATGAAAGTTTCATTGTTATTGACGTAAACGGGATTAAAATAGGATTAACCGCATATGCAGCAGAAACTCCAAGACAAGGAGCATATCGTGCTATAAATTCAATTAGAATGTCTAAAGAAGTTGAGGCAATTATTGATACTTTTGGCTTTGAAAATTTAGAAGAAGATTTACGCAAGATGGAAGAGCGAATTCAAGTAATGAAAGAAAGAGGTGCAGAAGTAATAGTGTTTTTCATGCACTGGGGGAATGAGTACTGGAGAAAACCTTGTAAATACCAAAAAAGAATAGCCCAGGCTTTAACAAATTATGGCGCAGATGCTATTTTAGGGAGTCACCCGCATGTAATTCAGCCTATTGAGTTTTTATATTCTCAAGTTGATGGTAGTCAAACAATTGTCGCATACTCAATGGGCAACATATTATCCAATCAAAGATACGAAACATTAGGAAACAAATACACCGAAGATGGTGTTATAGTCAATATTACTTTCAAAAAAAATACTGATACTAACGAGATTGCTTTAGTTGAAACAAGAATAGTTCCTACATGGGTACATAGATATGTAGAAGAAGGACAGAGAATGTATGAGATTATCCCAATAATGGATGCAATAAATGAGGCAAAGAGATTTAATATATATTCAGAAAGAACCATGGGGAGAATTAAAAAATCCTTAGAAAGAACGCTAGAAATAATTGATATAGAAGAATATGAAATTATTCTAGAAGGACCTATGTTAAATAAACCCATTTTAATTAATAACATTATGTAGAGGGAAAATTTTGAAAATATATTATGATTACAGACTCACAATTTAGAGTAAAATTTAGATAACAATAAACCTATAGATTGGAGGTGATTACAGTGGTTTATGTTTTTATAGCAGATGGCTTTGAAGAAATTGAAGTGATGACGATAATTGATATATTAAGAAGAGCGGATATTGATACTAAACTAGTATCTGTAGATGGGTACGAAGTAGTGGGAGCGCATGGAGTTAGAATTTTGGCAGATATCCATATTGGAGTTATTGATGAAGACAACATGGAAATGTTGGTACTTCCAGGTGGAATGCCGGGGACTACGAATCTTGAAAACTCTATTGAGCTGATAGAGTTAATTGAAAGATCTAATCAGAGCAATGTTCTTATTGCAGCTATATGTGCCGCACCAATGATACTAGGAAAACTAAAACTTCTTGAAGGGAAAAAAGCGACTTGTTATCCTGGTTTCGAAGAATATTTAATTGGAGCTGAGATAGTTGGACGTAAATTGATTAAAGATAAGAATATAATTACTTCAAGAGGTCCAGGAACTGCCTCAGATTTTGCTTTTAAGATTGTTGAGATGATAAAAAACAAAGAGATTTCAAATCAACTTAAAGAAGGAATGTTGTATGGAAGGTGAAAATTGTGATAAGGGGATAAGTTTGTATTAACTTTTGCTTAGAGTCTAAAAAGTTAAAAACAAGCTCGTACCCTTTTTACCTTTAATCAGATTTACTGTGATCGTTAATACATATCTCTATCCACCTGCAAGAACCACATATTTTGAAGGTATTAGTATCTTTATTTATCTCTTCACGAATCAACTTATATACCTCTCTTGCATTAATCAGTGTTCCAATATCTAGGTTAAACTTATCTAAAACATTTAAATCCAATTCTCGCAATTCAATTTCAGAATTTTTATCTTTAGCACATTTTCTATTGGCGAATTTTTCACTTGTAATATGAGGGCAATATGAGCAAATATCATCACACTCAGCCACGATATGAAGAACTAAATCCTTGCTTTTTTTTATAGCAGATATTATTTTGTGCATGTTATCTATAAAATGCTCGTTATATCCAAATCCTTTAAAACTTTGAATACATAGCAAGTGGTGACCTCTGATTTTCATGATGTTATTTTTTTGATTGTTCATTTTATTCACGTCCTAAAAGTTTAATGTATAAGATATTTTCAGATTATCATATAATGCTTACCTTTTTCAATAAAAAAAGATATAATAGAGTAAAAAAAGTGATATTG
>JAJOKQ010000136.1:4131-35701 GCA_021129785.1 Clostridiales bacterium
AATGCTTACCTTTTTCAATAAAAAAAGATATAATAGAGTAAAAAAAGTGATATTGGACTGTAGATAGTTTTTATTGGAGGAAGAGTCAATGAAAAAAGCGGTTAAAAAATCAATTGATAAAAAAGAAGTTTTAACAAAGGCAAAAAGATTAAAAGTGCTAGAAGAATTAGAAAAACTTTACCCCGACGCAGAGTGCGAGCTAGATTTTAGAACGCCGTTTGAACTTCTTATAGCGGTAATACTATCTGCGCAATGTACAGACAAAAGAGTAAATATAATTACTGGAGAGTTGTTTAAAAATTACAATACAGCAGAAAAAATGTTGAAGCTAAGTATAGAACAACTAGGTCTGCTTATTAGAAGTTGCGGTTTTTATAGAGTTAAAAGCCAGAACATTCTAAAGACCTGTGAGATTATTATTAATCAACACGATGACAAAGTACCTAATACAATGGAGCAGCTAGTAAATCTGCCAGGTGTAGGGAGAAAAACAGCTAATGTTATTTTAAGTAATATTTATGGGCAAGAAGCAATTGCAGTCGATACGCATGTGTTTAGAGTATCAAATAGAATAGGGTTAGCAAATTCAAAAAATGTATTAGATACAGAAAAGCAATTAATGAAAAATATTCCGAAGAATATGTGGTCGAAATCACACCATTTGCTTATATTTCATGGACGTAGAGTTTGTGATGCGAGAAAACCAAAATGCAGTATGTGTACGTTAAATGATTTATGTTTGTACTATGAAAAAATTATTGTTTAGTTTAAAGAATCAGCAGGAAATAGCATTTTTAAAGAGAAGTAGTTATGAATAGAATATGAAGCAAAAAGAACTAGGCAGAAATGAAAGGATGTACTATATGGACAGAGATAAAAGAAATAATGAACTGTTAACTTTTGCACTAGATATTGGGACAAGATCTGTAGTAGGAATATTAGGTTCATTAGACAAAGATATTATTAGAATTCACTATAGTGATATGCAATTTCAAACTAAAAGAGCAATGTATGACGGACAGATTCATGATATTGAAGGTGTAGTTGAAGTTGTAAAAGAAGTTAAAAAATCTTTAGAAGACAAAGCTGGTGTCAAACTTAAAAAAGTAGCAATTGCAGCAGCAGGAAGAGCATTAAAAACGAGTAGGTTAACAATAGAAAGAGAATTAGATGAGAGTGAAGCAATTGACAAACATTTTGTAAGAAGCATTGAAATTGAGGGTCTCCAAGAAGCACAGATGAAATTAGAAAAAAATTCTCTAGATGCATCTCAGTACTTTTGCGTTGGTCATACTGTAGTTAACTACTACTTAAACGATATACTGATAAAAAACCCGACTGGGCATAAATCTAAAAAAATTAGTGTAGATATTTTAGCTACATTCCTGCCATATGCAGTTGTAGATAGTCTTTATTCAGTGATGAAAAAAGTAGGCTTAGAAGTAAGTTTTATGACGTTAGAGCCAATTGCTGCAATTAGTGTTGCAGTTCCTCAAAACGTAAGGCTACTAAATATTGCATTAGTGGATATTGGAGCAGGCACCTCTGATATTGCAATTACAAGAGATGGATCGGTTATAGCATATGATATGGCATCTACAGCAGGGGACGAGATTACAGAAGCAATAGTACAAAATTTCTTGGTAGACTTTGATAGCGCTGAAATAGTGAAATGTAGTTTGCATAAAACTGAAACGCAATCTTTTCAAGATGTTATAGGTATGGAACATAAGTATGAAAGTGAAGATATACTAGAAAAAATACAACCTGCAATAGAGTTAGTTGTAAAAGATATAGCTGATAGAATTATCGTGCAAAATGGTAGAGCGCCCAGTGCTATTTTTCTTATTGGGGGAGGAAGTCAAATACCAAGGCTGCCTGAACTCTTAGCAAAAAAACTAGGTATGCCAACAGAACGAGTAGCTGTTAGAGGAATAGAAACTATAAAGGGGTTGGACCATGAAGAACTTGTAGTAGCTGGACCGGAGGGGATTACACCAGTTGGTATTTTAGCTAAGACACTAGAGTATCATGATATTGACTTTATTGAAATAACAGTTAATGGTAGAGGGATTAAATTGTTTCAATCAAGACAGCTTAAGGTAAGTGATGCTCTAGTGCTAGCAGAATTTAACCCGAGAGACTTAATTCAAAAAAAAGGTACAACCTTAAACCTTATTATAAATGGCAAAAAGACAATGTACTTCGGTGAGTACGGTGAAGCAGCGAAAATATATGTAGGAAACAAAGAAGCACACTTAGATACCACAATAGCAGATGGAGATGTCATTAAAATCGACCCAGCAAAAGCAGGGCAAGATGCGGTCCGCTGCTTAAATGATATCATAGATTTCGCAAGTGGTTTTTATTTGAACGGAAGATGGGTTAATCGAGTACAAAACGTTACTGTTAATGGAAGACGAGAAAGCACAGGGAGGAATTTAGACAATAACGACGAGGTAGTTTTTAACGAAATTAGTACAGTGTCTGACTTATGCAATTTCATGAAAATTGACTATGATAAGTATACTATTTTGATGGGAAACAAAAAAGTTAGTAAAAACACTAAGATTACGGACAATGTTTACATTTCGGTAGAAAGAAAAGCCTTAATTGACAAGAGTAAATATGATGAAAAAAATGCAAAAACCGAAGAAGATGAAGACTGTATTTATGTTATGTATAATGGAGCGCCTTTAAAAATAGTGAAAAATAAAGAGCAATTAATCTTCGTAGATATTTTTGATAGCATTGATTTTGATAGAAGTAAAGTTAAGGGCAAACTTGTACTAACCCACAATGGACAGCCTGCCAACTACACTAGTCCATTAAATGATAACGATGTTATCGTTATTAAATGGGAAAAATAGTATTATAGAGTTTGCTGAAGAAGTGGAGTAAGCCAGATTTTTTAAGTAATGCTAAATTGTAAGTGCAAAATGAATAATACGTAAAATAAGAACTTATTGGAGGTTCTTTTTTGCTTGAAAAGATAGAAGAAAAAAATTGGCAAAGTCAAATAACTCTAGCTTAAGATGGTCTAGTGAATGGAACACATTCGGGTAAACAAACTCTGTTTTAACAGTTTTAAAAGTTGCTTCTGCTTCTGCTACTGCATTATCATAAGGGAAACCCTTTTTACTTAGAGATCTGTCAATTGGTTGAAAATCAACTAGATACGACGAATTATTTTTATATTCACAAGAGAATAAAGATAAAAAAATACCATGAAGTATGTTGAGTTCTAGTGCGAAATAATGTAATATGAGTGTATACTTATGTATATAAGAGAGGGTACGCTATGGAAAAAAGAATCGCTTTGAACACAACTTTAATGGTTATTGCAATTACTTTGTTTGGAATTTTAGGAAGTTTGTTTCTGTTTAATACAGCTATTTTCGGTCTGATTTTAGGAATTATTGCTCTATTAGTAGTAGGACGATCAAATGGATATAATTGGGACGAGCTATCAACGATGATAAAAAACGGTATTAAAAAGGCATATATCGTACTGATCATTATGTCATTAGTAGGTATGTTGTCTGCGATATGGATGAAATCTGGCACTATTCCTTCACTGATGTTGTTTGGATTTGAGTATTTATTAGGCATGAATTTTCTGCTTGCATCATTTTTAATTATGGGTCTTATATCTATGTTACTAGGCACAGCGATAGGTACAATCAGTACTATTGGAATACCATTATTTGAAATTGGTTCGGTGATAGGAATACCGCCTCCTGTTATTGCAGGTGCAATCATATCAGGGGGCTACATTGGTGATAGAACTTCGCCTCTTTCTAGTGTGGCAAATTTAATTGCAATTATAACTGAAACAAAACTAATACCAATGTTAAAGCATTTTGTGAAAACACTTTTTCCCGTGTTTATAATTTGTTTTATTGCTTATTTTTTAATAGGAAGACCATACGTCATTCAAGGTGATAGTTTAAATCAAATAAATACTATTAAAGACATGCTACATTCGCATTTTCAGTTAGGTTGGTATTCATTAGCACCTGCTTTTATACTTATTGTACTGGCAATATCTAAAGTTCATATAATGTATTGCATGTCTGTTGCACTTATTTCAAGTATACTTATTTCGGTGTTAACGCAAGAGATTAGATTTATGGAGTTAACAAATATTCTGATACACGGATATCATCCTGCGGAAGCTGAAGTTGCTAAGCTAGTATCAGGCGGGGGGATGCTGTCAATGACGAATGTGATTTTTACAATAACTGCTTCAACTGCATTAAATGGGCTGTTTGAATCGATGAGATTACTTGAGCCTTTGTTAGAGAAATTTTTCAGTGGAACAAAACGAACGGGTGATTTGATTCTTAAAACAGTTGGATTAAGTGCAGGGATTTCGGTAACAACTTGCAGTCAAAGCCTAGCAATTATTATTCCTGGAAGAGCGCTTAGAAAAAGGTATATAGATAAGGGGTTGTGTTCCAATGAATTAGCAAGGACAATCGCTGATTCTGGGATAGCTGTTTCTCCACTTATACCATGGAATATTAACGCTGTTGCAATTACTTCAATGCTTGGAGTAGGTGCATTGCAGTATTCGATGTATGCTTTTTTGTGTTTTCTGCTTCCGATAGCTTCAATATCTTTCGGGTACTTTGGGAAAAACAAGAAATCATCTAGAATTGAACAAGTTGATATAAGGCGGGAAAATGAAAAAGAGGTGCTGCGATGAGTTCCTTTGTACATCTACATACACATACAGAATATAGCCTACTAGATGGGTTTACAAGAATAAACAAAGTTATGGATAAAGCAATTGAGCTAGGAATGGATGCAGTTGCAATAACAGATCATGGCTCCATGTTTGGAGTTGTAGATTTCTATAAAGCTGCTAAGAAAAATGGCTTAAAGCCAATAATTGGATGCGAAGTATATACTGCGCCACGATCGATGCATGATAAAATATCAAATATCGACAATCAACTAGGGCACTTAGTGTTACTTGCAAAAAATAATGTAGGATATCAAAATCTAATTAAAATGGTATCTAAAAGCTATATTGAAGGATTCTATTATAAGCCAAGGATAGACTACAAATTATTAGAAAAACACTCAGAAGGGTTAATAGCTCTTAGTGCATGTTTAGCTGGAGATATTCAAAAATTGATACTACAAGGCCAATATTTAAAAGCAAAAGACCTTGCTCTATATATAAACCAAGTCATGGGGCAGGATAATTTCTACTTAGAGCTGCAAGATCACGGAATAGAGGAACAAGATCAAGTAAATAAAGAACTAATTAAAATAAGTAAAGAAACAGGTATTCCGCTAGTAGCTACTAATGATTGCCACTACATTGAAGCAGATGATGCAAAAGTACATGATGTGCTTTTATGTATACAAACAGGCAAGGTATTAGAAGATAGAGAAAGAATGAAATTTACAGGAGACCAATTTTATTTTAAGTCGCCAAAAGAAATGGCGGAGCTCTTTTCGTATGTGCCAGAGGCTATAGAAAACACGGTGAAAATAGCAGAAAGATGCAATGTGAATTTCGAGTTTGATGTAATGCATCTGCCAGAATATGATATACCTGCTGGCTACTCAAAGGATGAATACTTAAGGAATATTTGTTTGAAAGGTCTTAAAAACAGATATGGTGAACGTTCTAAGGATATGGAAGATAGACTTGAATATGAACTAGGAATAATAGAACAAATGGATTACACAGAGTATTTTCTTATTGTGTGGGATTTTATCAGATACGCAAAAGAAAATGATATTGCTGTTGGTCCTGGGCGGGGGAGTGCGGCAGGAAGTATAGTTGCATATACACTTGATATTACTGATGTGGACCCTATCAAATATAATTTAATATTTGAAAGGTTTCTAAATCCCGAGAGAATATCCATGCCAGATATTGATATAGACTTTTGCTATGAAAGACGAGAAGAAGTTATTAATTATGTGAAAAATAAATATGGAAAGGATAAAGTCGCACAAATTATCACATTTGGAACTATGGGCGCAAGAGGATCAATAAGAGATGTAGGGCGAGTTCTTAATATGCCATACAACTATGTTGATAAAATAGCGAAAATGATTCCTTTTGAGCTTGGAATAACAATAGATAAAGCGTTAAAGATAAATCCACAGCTAAAAAGATTAGCTAAAGAAGATATAGATGTTGCGGATTTGATAAAAATTGCTAAAGAACTTGAAGGTATGCCAAGGCATGCATCTACTCATGCTGCAGGTGTAGTGATAGCAAAAAAAACATTAGATAGCTACGTTCCTTTATATATACATGATGAAAATGTGGTGACCCAGTTTGCCATGGGAACTTTAGAGGACTTGGGTCTTCTTAAAATGGATTTTTTAGGATTAAGGACATTGACAGTAATTAAAAATGCACTTGATCTTATTAAACTAAGTAGAGGGATAAAAATTGATTTTTCTATAGAAACCTATGAAGATAAGAAAGTGTACGAAACAATAAGTAGAGGAGATACATTAGGTCTTTTTCAGTTAGAGAGTAAAGGGATGGTGCGCTTTATGAAAGAATTAAAGCCAAGCTGTTTTGAAGATATTGTCGCAGGGATATCACTCTATAGACCAGGACCAATGGATTCAATTCCTAAGTACATTGAAAATAAAAATAAGCCTGATATGATTAAATACTCTCATGAAAAATTGAGACCAATACTTGATGTGACATACGGTTGCTTGGTTTATCAGGAGCAAGTAATGCAAGTTGTAAGAGAATTAGCGGGATATAGTTTTGCAAGAAGTGATTTAGTTAGGCGTGCAATGGGTAAAAAGAAAATGGATGTAATGGAGAAAGAGAGAGATTATTTTGTTAATGGAAAGCTAGATAAAAATGGAAATATAGAAATAATGGGAAGCATTAGAAACGGAGTACCAAAGCTTGCAGCGAATCAAATTTATGATGAAATGATAGATTTTGCAAAGTATGCATTTAATAAATCACACGCGGCTGCCTATGCGGTTTTAGGATACCAAACAGCTTATTTAAAAACTTACTATAGAGTAGAATTTATGGCAGCAATAATGACAAGCATTATGGGAAATACATCAAAAATAGCACAATATATACAAGATTGCAGGAAATTCAATATTGATATTTTGAGTCCTGATATTAACAAAAGCTATGAAAGATTTACAGTAGAAGAAGGAAAAATTAGATTTGGTTTAGCAGCACTTAAAAACGTAGGGGTGGGTGCTATTAGAGCTATAATAAAGATTAGAGAAGAAAAAGGAGATTTTCTTTCGTTTTCTGATTTTTGTAATAAAGTGCCTTCAAAAGACATTGGTAAAAAAGCAGCAGAGAGTTTGATAAAAGCTGGCGCTTTTGATCAACTAGGTGCTCATCGTGCGCAACTTTTGGCAGTTTACGAAACCGTACTTGATAGCGTTAGTAAAGATAGAAGAAATAATATTGAAGGACAGATTGGTCTGTTTGATATTGTAGACAAAGACACAACTACTAAAGTAGAAGAAAAATTCCCTAGAGTAAAAGAGTTTTCAGAAAAAATTAGACTATCCATGGAAAAAGAAGTGTTAGGGCTGTACATTACTGGTCATCCTTTAAAAGAATTTGAAGATGAGTTGAAAATTTATTCGTCAGTTACAAGTAGTGAATTAGAAGAATTGCAAAATGAGCAAGTGGATAATACCCTAAGAGATGGTTCGCGGGTAATTGTTGCAGGAATTATCACTGAAATTGTAAGAAAGACAACCAAAAACAATAAAGCGATGGCTTTTGTCAAAATAGAGGATTTGTATGGACATATGGAATGCATAGTATTTCCAATAACGTTGAGCCAATGCGAGCATTTAATTGAAATAGATAAAATGATTGTGGTAGAAGGGAGACTAAATTTTAAGGAAGAGGAGACTCCAAAGATTTTAGCCAGCACACTTAAACCACTACTAAAAATGAAAAAAAGCAAACTGAATATTTTATTCAATGATAAAAATGATATGGAAAAGATGGTAGACATTAAATCTGTCCTTAAAAAGTATTCGGGTAATACTCCTGTTTTTTTATCTTTAAGATATTTAGAAAATAATAAAGTGCTTAGGGCTAGTCGTGAGTTGTGGGTAAAAAAAGATGCTCGCTTAATAGAAGAGTTAAGTGATATAGTAGGTGTTGGAAATGTTAAATTATTAGATTGATGAATTTACTTGGTTAAAGAACATAATCTTGTGGTATAATGTGAAAATCTAAGGTTCAGTTATCTGTCACGATTGGTGTGAGTATATATTTTTCTGAGGAGGCTGTTGTTATGTGGGCAGTTGTATATATGGCAAACAATGAAGAATTATCAAATAGAATTCAAGAATTATTAGAGAGTGAAGGATTACTAGTAAAGGTAAAAGAAGTTAACTTGAAGAACGAAGAAGGTATACGTGAGATTATGATTTTAAGTTCTGAAGTTGATGCAGCTCATAATATATTGATACAACATGGTTATTAGCGAATGATTGAAAAAACAATGGGAGTTAACCCGATTGTTTTTTATAACTTACGTGGGACATATTTTTAGATGTGGGACAAATATAGACCGCGCACGAGCAGGCGAGCACGAATAAACACTTATAATATGAAAGGAGTACTGTATTATGAAAAAAATAGCAGTGTTAACTAGTGGAGGAGATGCTCCGGGAATGAACGCAGCCGTAAGAGCTGTAGTACGTAGTGCTATTTATTATGGAGCCGAAGTTTATGGCGTTAAGCAAGGGTTTCATGGATTAATAAAAGGGCAAATCGAACAAATGGATCGATCTTCAGTTGCAGATATAATTCACAGAGGAGGTACAATATTACAAACTGCAAGAAGCGAAGAATTCAAGACTGAAGCGGGAAGAAAACGAGCAATGTATGCAGTGGAAATGTTTGGACTAGATGGGATTGTAGTTATAGGAGGAGACGGTTCATTTAAGGGGGCTCAAAAGCTAGATGAACTAGGAGTACCTACAATAGGAATTCCGGGAACTATTGACAATGACTTAAGATATACTGAAAGCACAATAGGTTTTGATACTGCAGTCAATACCGTAATTGATGCTATTAGTAAAATTAGAGATACATCTTCATCTCATGGTCGTGCCAATATAATAGAAGTAATGGGAAGGCACTGTGGAGATATTGCACTGTATGCAGGACTTGCCGGTGGAGCAGAAACTATTATTGTGCCGGAAATGTATTTTGATATAAATAAAGTATGTGGCAAGCTAGTGCAAGGTAAAAACAGAGGGAAACTACATAGCATTATTATTCTTGCAGAAGGAGTAGGAGATAGGTTTGAAATGGGAAAGCAAATAGAAAAAATTACAGGGATAGAAACACGCGTGACAATTTTAGGTCATATACAACGTGGTGGAAGTCCAACTGCATATGACCGAATTCTAGCTAGCAAATTAGGAGCAAGAGCAGTGCAATTGCTATTAGAGGGTAAAAAAGCTAGAGCTGTTGGCATTAAAGCACTAAATGTAATTGATGTTTCATTGGAGAAAGCAATAAACGCCGATTCTAGCTTTAATGATGAAATGTATGATTTAGCGGATATTCTATCAATTTAAATGAGGAGGAAATATTTTGAAAAAAACGAAAATTGTATGTACAATTGGACCAGCAAGTGAGCGGAAAGAAATCTTTACAAAACTTGTATTAGAGGGGCTTAACGTTGCACGCCTAAACTTTTCACATGGAGATCATGATGAACATGGTAAGAGAATAAAAATGATTAAAGAGGTAAGAGAAGAACTAGATAATCCTGTGGCAATTCTATTAGATACGAAAGGACCAGAAATTAGAACAGGTAAGTTTAGAGATCCAGAAGTATATTTAGAAGAAGGCAATAAATTTACAATAACTTCTAGAGATGTGTTAGGAGACGAAAGAATTTGTTCGGTTACTTATGCAGACATAGCAAAGGATCTTAAAGTAGGCGACACTATTTTGATTGATGATGGGTTAGTAGGACTTGAAGTAGATGAAATTATTGGTGGCACTGACATTGTATGTACGGTACAAAATTCTGGGATAGTAAAAAACCACAAAGGCGTAAATCTACCAGGAGTAAAAATAAATTTGCCAGCTTTAACTGAAAAAGACATTAGCGATATTATATTTGGAGTAGAAAATGATATTGATTATATCGCTGCTTCATTTATTAGAAAAGCAGTTGATGTATTGTCTATTAGAGAGATACTAGAAAAGAAAAATGCACAACATATTCAAATTATTTCTAAAATTGAAAACCAAGAAGGTATGGACAATCTAGATGCGATTATTGAAGTTTCTGATGGAATAATGGTTGCAAGAGGTGATTTAGGTATAGAAATACCAACGGAAGAAATACCTCTAGCACAAAAAGAGATGATTCGCAAATGCAACCTTGTGGGAAAACCTGTAATAACAGCAACTCAAATGCTAGATTCTATGATGAGAAACCCTAGACCAACAAGAGCAGAAGTAACAGACATTGCCAACGCAATTTTTGATGGGACAGATGCAATTATGTTATCAGGAGAAACAGCAGCTGGAAAATATCCAATTGAATCAATAAGAACAATGTCAAATATAGCCAAAAGAACAGAAGAAGCTCTTGAGTATAACGGCTTTATAAAAATAATGATGCAAAGGGAAAAATGTACTATAACAGATGCAATAAGTCATGCAACTTGTAGTACAGCAAAAGACTTAGTGGCATCAGCGATTATTACTGCTACCTCTTCGGGGAATACAGCAATAAATGTTTCAAAATTTAGACCTAAAACACCAATTATTGCAACGACAACAACAGAAAGAGTAAGAAGAAAACTGAGTCTTATCTGGGGAGTTTACTCTGTAATAACTGAAGAGCATAAATCTACTGACCATATAATAGAATCGTCAGTACAAAAAGCGATAGAAAACAATATGATTAAAAACGGTGATTTAGTAGTTATTACAGCGGGAGTGCCGGTAGGACAAGCAGGAACTACAAATTTAATAAAAGTACATGTTGTAAGAAAACTACTAGTTCGTGGAACGGGAGTAGGAAAAAAATCAGCAACAGGAAAAGTTGTTGTAGTTAAAAATTCAAGCGACAATTTAAAAGACTTTAATAAGGGTGATATTCTAGTTGCTCACTCTACAGCTAAAGATTTAATACCACTGATGGAGATTGCAGGAGCAATCATAACAGAAGAAGGTGGCTTAACAAGCCATGCAGCAATTGTAGGATTGAACTTTGCTTTACCAACAATAGTAGGAGTTAAAAATGCAACAAAGCTATTTGCAGATGGAGATATACTTACAGTTGATGCTTTGACGGGTTCTATTTTCAAAGGTAGAACTCGCGTATAATAGATTTAATAAGGCTTTAACACTAACTTAACGTGGAGATAACCTGCCAGTGATAATATTGTTGTATTATAATTATGAAGTCGATTTAAATATATCCCCCTCCCAATATAATATATATTTTTTTGAACTTACATAGTGTGAGTTCTTCTTTTTTTACTTACTTAGACACCAATTTATTGTGGTTTCATTTACCGATTTCAAAAAATCATTTGTCCTAGAAAAAGGCTTGCTTCCCCAAAAACCTCTATACGCAGATAGTGGGCTAGGATGTGCAGATTTGATAACTAAGTGTTTAGAATTAGTTATTAATTTATGTTTGGATTTCGCATTATTACCCCATAGAATAAATACAACTGGCTTGTTGCGTTCACTAAGAAGAGAAATGACTCTATCAGTGAAAATCTCCCACCCTTTGTTCTTATGCGAATTGGCTGTAGCTTCTCTTACAGTTAAAACTGAGTTTAGCAATAGAACACCTTCAGTAGCCCATTTCTCTAAACATCCTGTAGTAGGTAAGGGGTATCCTAAATCATCTTTTAGCTCCTTTAAAATATTTACTAAAGATGGTGGAGATTTAATTCCCTCTTTGACTGAAAAACTCAAACCATGAGCTTGACTTTTGCCATGATAAGGATCTTGTCCTAGAATTACAACTTTTACATCATTGTATGCAGTTAAATTGAAAGCATTGAAAATATCACTTCTATCAGGATACACGGTATTGTTTTCGTATTCATACTTTAAGAACTTTTTTAGTTTTATGTAATAATCTTTCTTAAATTCACTTGTCAACAGTTGGGTCCAATCATTTTTAAGTAGCATAAAAAATCACCTCTCCTAATTGTATCATATACTATTGTATTTATTAAACGCTACTTTATTTAATGACAAGTTAATACTAATCTCTCTTTAGATGTGTTAAAATAGAGAAAAGGAGTGATGGCGAATGTTACTAAAACTAATTTTACTATTTACTGCTATCCCAGTAGTTGAATTAGCTTTGCTGCTGGAAGTCAATAAACATATTGGGTTTAATTATACTATTTTAATTGTGATAGTGACAGGTGTAGTAGGAACTTATCTTGCAAGAAGTCAAGGCAGAGGAATATTGAATAATATTAAATTCGCGATGAGCCAAGGAGAAATACCTGGCGACGAATTAATTAATGGGTTATGTGTAATAGTAGGTGGAGCATTTTTAATTACCCCAGGTCTTCTTACAGATTTTGCAGGTTTCATTCTTGTAATTCCACATACAAGAATGCTATTAAAGCTATATATTAGAAGTAAAATGAAAGACATGATTCATAGAGGAAGCTTCGTAATGCGCTATAAAGATTAGAATCATTTTAAATTATAGGCATTACCCACTACCTCGAAAATTATAACAGAGAGAGGGCGGTATCTTAATGAACAAAAGAAAGTTAGGAAGTACTAATTGGCAAGTTGGTGTGGTAGGTTTTGGGGGAATACCGATTCAAAGACTAGAAGAAAGAGAAGCAATAGACTTAATACGTCTTGCAATTGAAGAAGGAATGGACTTCATTGATACAGCAAGAGCATATGAAAACAGCGAAGAACTAATTGGCAAAGCAATTCAAGGGTATAGATATAATTTATTTATAGCAACAAAATCTATGGCAAAAAAATATGAATCTATTAAAAATGAGATTATACTGAGCTTGAAAACGCTTAATGTAGACACAATTGACTTGTATCAAACCCACCTAGTAAAGACAAAAGAGCAGTACGATAAAATAATGTCTGAAAACGGAGCATATAGAGCATTAGAAGAAGCTAAGAAACAGGGTTTAATAAAAGAAATTGGTTTAACTACTCATAGCTTAGATATTTTAGAAATTGCGATAGAGTCAGGCAAGTTTGCAACAGTACAATTTCCATACAATGTGATTGAAAGACAGGCTGAAGAACTCTTTAAGAGAGCGTATGAAAAAAACATTGGAGTCATAATTATGAAACCCTTAGCAGGTGGAGCATTAAATGAAGGGAATTTGGCACTAAAATTCATTTTAGAGAATCCACATATATCTGTGATTATTCCAGGTATGGACAAAATGGAACAAGTTTATGAAAATGCAGGCGTTGGAAAATACACGATTCCACTTAGACAAGAGGAAAGAGAAAAACTTGAAGAATTAGCGAAATTATTAGGACAAAAATTTTGTAGAAGATGCGGATACTGCCTACCCTGTCCTCAAGAGATAGACATACCAACAAATCTTCTCTTTGAAGCATATTACACAAGGTATGACTTGAAAGATTGGGCGAAAGACAGATACTCTACACTTCTACATACAGCATCCGAGTGTATAGAATGCGGAGTCTGTGAGAAACGTTGCCCATATGATTTGCCAATAATTGAAATGTTAGAAGATGTAGCAAGTGTGTTGGAAGGATGATAAAAAGATTTGTCACCCTGAGCGAACGTGGTGAGTTGAATGGGTCTCTAAAATAGCAGAGAGTCAAAAAAAGAAAACTAGATTGCATCTCTAGTTTTCTTTTTCTGGATTAATATATCTTGAAGGTCTTATAGGTTTGCCTATAGGATACCTACCTATAGTGGTAATTTCAGTGTCCTCTACATTAAACTGAACATGCGTTATATTTTCTAGGGAAGAGAAAGTGTATAAAATTGATTCAACCATTAAATTTTGAAGCACCACATTCTCCTCGTAATATGTTAAAAACGAAGGAGATAAGTCTAATTTTAAGACCTTATCTTCAATGACGTAATTATTTAAAACAACTTTAGCAGGTATAGTAGGGAGAATATTGAAGCTAAATAGTTCTTTATTGTAATTAAATTGTAATTGTCTAAATATATTTTCAATTGAATCAAAGTCGACCATAGGTATTGGAGTAAGTAGAACCCTGTTAGTTTTAGTTCTTGCTCCAACATAGAGATTTGAGTTAGTGAGGTAATAAGGTTTATCCATTGCATGACCATGGAATCCATCCTTAACGATTTGATTATTAAAATAAAACTGAACTCTATTTACGGCTGTTATCGTGTTTAGAGAATTAACTAAACTATATAAAGCAATTCTTGCATCTGTAGAATTGGTTTCAAATCTACCAATATCTGAAGGTAAAAATAACTGTGCAGTCTTATTTTCTAAGCCTAAACCAATCTTATCGGGTATAAAAGCACCTATTGGCAAACCGATTGATTCATCAACTCCTGCTAGCAAATTATTTAAAGTTGCCCTTAAAGGTCTTATAGTAAAAGGGATAACACGAGTGATTGGTATCAAATTAATAAACTCAGTATCAGGAAAATATAATATTAGTCCCGTATTATTTCTTGTTATAGATTCTAGAGAAGGTATATAACTAAAACCTGAATAAAACGTTAGAGAAAAAGATTGTGTAGCTAGTGAAGAATTTATATCTTTAATATTAGGAATAACTTTCAACTCGTATTCGCCATCAGGGACATTAATTTGTTCTTGGTCAATAATTACTGTAAAATCTACTATCATGTTATCATTTTGCGTAAGTTGAGAATCATTTTGTCTATTCCAAACATCCTTTAAATCAATAGCTGTAACAAATAGTTCATTGTGATATAATTCTAAAATGACAGGATTACTTGGTAGTGCAGAAAGGTCAGATGTAGCGCTTTTATCAAACATTTTTATTGCAACTTTATATTGCGTGTCTTCTAACTCGTCTATGGTAACATTCATTGCAATTTCGACTGGTAGTACAGTTTCTCTAGATTCAGGAGCAGATGCAATATCCGCAAAAATTGGCACACCAGTAGCAGTTATACAAACGATAATGATTAGCAAAACATTTTTTATTGTTCTTAGCATTCGATCAACTCCAATCCTTGCATTAAATACAATATACATATATTATAGAGCATAAAACGATTAAGGTAAACAACAAGTTTCATACAAAATCGGACAAAAACAAAGATTAATACAGAAAATTGTGGATTTTGCGTCTATAATTCGACAAAACTAAGATTATTGGTGTAAAAATAGAATCAAGTGGAAAAGCGAGGACAAGAAAATGATAGAAAAAGGAAAGATATATAATGTTCAAATTGAAAATACAGGAAATAGCGGAGAAGGAGTAGGTAGAATTGACGGGCTAACGGTGTTTGTACAGGGTGGAATTCCAGAAGATGATTTAAAAATAAAGATAACAACTCTCAAAAAGAAATATGCAGTTGGAGAAATAGTAGAAATACTTAGACCGTCTTCACATAGAGTAGTTCCTATTTGTAATATAGCCGACAAATGCGGCGGGTGTCAAATTATGCATATGGAATATGCTGAGCAACTAAAACAAAAAAGAAAAAAAGTGAAGGAAACACTAAAGCGTATAGGTAAAATTGATGCAGTGGTTCATAATACAATTGGAATGGAAAATCCGTACTTGTACCGTAACAAAGCACAATTTCCAATAGGAACAACTAATGGTAAAGTGGAGATAGGTTTCTTTGAAAAAGGGACACATAGTATTGTCAATACAAGCTATTGTCATATACAGCATACGATAAATGAAAGCATTGTAAAGGCAATTAGAGAGTACATTAATCTTTATAATGTAAGTATATATAACGAAAAAACTAAAAAAGGTGCACTACGGCATGTTATCACTAGAGTTGGAGTTAACATAGAAGAAGTTATGGTTGTGTTAGTAACTAACACAAGGGAGGTACCACATAAAAATGGAGTTATTGATATTCTAAGAAAAAATATCTCAGGTTTAAAAAGCATTGTGCATAACATAAATAATAAAGCAACAAATATAATTTTCGGCGAGAAAACAAAAGTGATTTTTGGATCTGATAAAATTATAGAACAAGTGGCAGATCTAAAATTCAACATTTCAGCACAATCGTTTTTTCAAGTGAATACAATGCAAACTGAAGTACTTTATAAAAAGGTACTAGAGTTTGCAAATTTAGATGGATCTGAAAATGTATTTGATTTATATTGCGGCACAGGTAGCATTTCATTGTTTCTAGCCCGAAGAGCTAAAAAGGTTTATGGGATTGAAATTGTAGAAAAAGCTGTAAACGATGCAAGAGAAAATGCAGAATTAAATCAAATAACAAATGCAGAATTCTTTGCAGGAGATGCAGGAGAAACAGTTGAAAGACTATACGACAAAGGGATAACAGCAGACATAGTTGTAGTTGACCCCCCTAGGCGAGGTTGTGATGAAAATCTACTTAGCACAATAATAAAAATGAAGCCACAAAAAATAATTTACGTATCATGTAATCCGGCAACACTAGCAAGGGATTTAGCATACTTGTGTGAGAGAGGATACGAGGTTTTAGAAGTGCAACCAGTTGATATGTTTCCTCATACTTCACATGTGGAGACGGTAGTGGGACTATCAAAGAAAGAGAAGTAATATTCGCTCAGTTCCCGCTAAATACAAAGCTTTTCACGTTTTCATCTGATATAGCAAATTATCGCAATAAACACATGAAAGAGAAGATTACAGTTAGGTTGGGGTTTAGGATTTAAATGTAGGGCTATGATATTGAGCAAAAAAAAAATATAATCAATC
The DNA here is from genome assembly GCA_021129785.1 of Clostridiales bacterium. Taxonomy (GTDB): domain Bacteria; phylum Bacillota; class Clostridia; order Peptostreptococcales; family NVVX01. Next base: position 21,047 of record JAJOKQ010000136.1, read on the forward strand.
GATATATCGAATTCCACTCTAGTAGTCTAAAGTGGAATTTGCTTTTTATGAACTGACATTATCACAAGTTAATCATAGATGTTGAACGATTTTGTTGATTGTTTAAAATTTATCTAGTATAATAAATCTATGTTTGTATTTGTATCTCGACTGTTTGTATTGAACTATTGTAGAAGGTGGAAATTTGTGAAGAGGTGATATTATGAATGCGAGTTATAAAAAGTTGTAGAAGCTGATTATTCATAAGGAAATGACTAATGTTGAGGTCAGAAAAGCCACAGGTATTAGCCCTGCTACTTTCACAAAGCTAAAAAAAGAATGAAGTTGTATCTCTGGATATTTTGTTGAAGTTATGCAATTACTTGGAAAGTGATATCTGTGATATTGTAGAAGCAATAAGAGATGCAAATTAGTGTCCGATTTATGGGGCATAATCTGTGCTAGAATTAAATGGTACGTGCTGGAGGAATGTATATGCAGAAATATAGTTCGGGACTTGTCTCAGAATCTTTTTGGTTTGTTGAATTCAAACAATTCATAAAACTAATAGTCGCAGGGAAGTCTTGGGATGAAATAAAAGAATTATGTCTAAAGGATAATCTACTAGGAATTTCTAAAGAGTATCGTGCAAAGCGAATCATTGGTTATTTGAAAAATCGAGTGCAGGTACTAGAGGATGATCTACTAGATTTGTTCTTAACAAGTGATTTGGTAACACAGAAAATTATTACACTGATTGCGATTGCTAAAGGAAATAGATTGTTTAAGGAATTTCTATACGAAGAATATAGGGAAAAGTCTATATTAGGTATTGAAGAACTTACAGCAAGTGATGTAAGTATATTTTTTAATAAAAAACAAGACCAGAGTGAAGATATTGCAAACTGGACAGATGTAACCTTAAAAAGGCTTCGTAGTTCATATATGAATTTTTTAACGAATGCAGGTTTGCTGACTGTGGTATATGGAAAAAGACTTATTACTCCTCCAATATTAGATTTTGCATTAGAAAATTATCTAAAGGATAAAGGTGAAATGTATATTGCAAAAGCTGTTACGGGGGTGAGTTAAATGCATAGATTAGAAGCGAGACTGAATCTGTTAGAAGAAAAAATTAAACAGCCAAACTTTCGACAAAACAAAGGTCTTGGGAATGAAGTTGGTTATTATGTGTTTGATTACCCTGCTGAACAAGAACTTATTGTAAGAGAAAGGGTAGGGTATTTAAAGAATAAATTTGAAAATAGTATGTATGATTTCAAAATAGTTGTTTTTGATCTTTACGATATAATTATTGACTTATTGATACAAGAAGGTTTTTTAGAGATCTGTGAAGAGTTTGAAAAGACAAAGGGACTCAAAGAAATAACTAGAGCAGTCAATGAAATGCTTCGTATGGAAGAGGATAACCAAAGCAATGAAGTATTAGCTCATATTAAGAACAATACGCCTAAAGATGCCATTGTTTTTTTAACGGGTGTAGGAAAGTGCTTCCCGATTTTGAGATCACATAAAATATTGAACAACCTGCACCAGTTTGTTGATGATGTACCGGTGGTCATGTTCTTTCCGGGTAATTATGATGGGCAGTCACTTATGCTTTTTTCTGAAATTAAAGACGATAACTACTATAGAGCTTTTAAGATTGTAGATTGAGAGTTTGAGAGATTGAGAGGTTGAGTAAAATGATTGTAAAAAATATGTTTGCAAAAGACATTGACAGAGATATTAAAGGCGTTATTAAAGTCGGTCAAGGTGATGATGAAAATGTAAAACAGGAACTTGAAGAATATGTTGTAACACGAGAGTTGCAGAAGTATTTTGCTGACTTCTTTTCCAGTTATAAAAAGGGTATTGTGGGGAACACAGATAAAATGGGGGTATGGATTTCCGGCTTCTTTGGAAGTGGTAAATCTCACTTCTTAAAAATTCTGTCATACTTATTAGAAAATCGTGTTGTCGATGGCAAATCGGCTATTGATTATTTTATTGATGATAAAAAAATCAAAGATGAAATGGTTTTAGCTGATATGAAATTAGCAGGTAATACATCTAATGATGTAATCTTGTTTAATATTGATTCTAAAAGTGGCATGGGAGACACTCAAAATAATAAAGAAGCGATTCTTTCAGTTTTTCTTAAGGTTTTTAACCAACATCTAGGCTATTATGGAGCTAATCCATTTCTTGCAGATTTAGAGAGACACCTATCAGAGGAAGGTAAATATGAAAGTTTCAAACAAACTTTTGCTGAAATCAGAGGTAAAGAGTGGGTTGATTCTAGACACCAATTTAGATTTATTCAAGATCATGTATGTAAGGCTTTGGTCCAAATAGATTATATGAGTATGGAAGCAGCAAAAAACTGGTGTGAAAGTTCAACCGGTGTCTATAATATTGACGTTACTACATTTGCGAATATGGTAAAAGAATACGTTGATAAAAAAGGGAATAATCATCATGTTGTTTTTCTAGTTGATGAAATTGGTCAATATATTGGTGAAGACTCTAAGTTAATGTTAAATCTTCAGACAGTCATAGAAGATTTAGGTTCAGCATGTAGAGGCAAGGCTTGGGTCGCTGTAACAAGTCAACAAGACATAGATAGTATCACAAAGACTAAGGGAAATGATTTTTCGAAAATCCAAGGCCGTTTTGATACAAGACTGTCCCTGTCATCTGCAAATGTGGATGAAGTTATTAGAAAAAGAATACTCGAAAAATCAGAAGCAGGCAGACAAACATTAGGATTACTTTATGACGAGAAAGATACGATTATAAAGAATCTTATTCTATTTAATGATGGCATCGAGAAGAAGTTATATTCAGACAGAGGTAATTTTGCTGCCATTTATCCATTTGTTCCATATCAGTTTAACTTGCTTGCTAGTGTTTTAACATCTATTAGAACTCATGGTGCCAGTGGTAAGCATTTGGCAGAAGGTGAGCGTTCTATGCTTGCCCTCTTTAAAGAATCTGCAATGAAAATAATGGAAAAATCTGAAGGTGCAATCGTACCCTTTAATCTTTTTTACGATGCACTTGAACAGTTTTTGGATCACAGCCATAAGGGTGTGATTATTCGTGCTTATGATAATGATTACTTGAATCCTGAAAAAGCAGATGAGTGTTTTGATGTCAATGTATTAAAAACACTCTTTATGATTAAATACGTTAAAGAGATTGTTGCAAACGTAGAAAATATAACCAGTTTAATGGTTTCTAATATAGATGATGATAGAATAGCTCTTAAAGATAAGGTTGAACAAGCTTTAAAGCGACTAACAAGGCAAACTCTAATTCAAAAAACAGGCGATATTTATGTTTTTCTTACTGATGAAGAACAGGAAATAAACAGAGAAATAGAAAGTCAGAATGTAGAAATTTCAGAGGTCATCGGCAAAGTCTCTGAACTAATTTTTGATGGTGTGTATGAGAATAAAAGCTATCGTTATCCTGCCTTTAATGGACGTTATACCTTTAGCTTCAATCAGGTTGTAGATGATCGTCCCTATAAAGCCAATCAGAAATTTGATATAACTTTAAAAATATTAACACCTAATTATGATTCAGGCATGGATGAAACAACCCTTCGAATGATGAGTGGGCAAAATAGATATGTCATTGTTGCATTGCCAGATGATAAGGCTTTTATTGATGAAATTCGTTCAGCATTAAAAATAGAAAAGTATTTGAGATTAAATACTGCAAATATAGTTACTAAGTATGAGCAAATTAAAGAAGCGAAACGAGTTGAAATGAGAGAAAGAAATTCTAACGCTCGTATTTTCCTTGAAGAATCACTAAAGAATGCAGATATATATACAAATGGAGATATGATTCAGAGTAATTCTAAGGATATTTCTTCTCGTATTAATGATGCCCTTGGAAAATTGGTTAATACAGTTTACCATAAAATTTCGTATATTAATGCGCCAATGAATGAATCACATGTAAAGGCAATACTAAAGGGGACAAACAATAGCCAGATTTCATTGGAAGGTGTAGATCAATTACCAAATAAGCTTGCGCTTAACGATGTATTAGACTTTGTTAGTTTAAATACTCAAAGGCACGCTAAAACATCTATGAAGTCTATTATGGACCGTTTTACCAAGGCGCCATATGGATTTGTGGAAGATGATGTACAGTGGTTAGTGGCTAAGTTATTTAAAGATGGCGATGTTGCCTTTTTTGTAAATAATGAAGTGGTAACTTTATTAACTAAATCGGAAGATGAAATATTCCGCTACTTAAGCCGTAAAGAATATCTTGAAAAGCTATTGATTGAAAAAAGACAAAAGGCAAATGATAAGCAAAAAAAGGCTGTTAGAGAAGTCATGAAAGAGCTGTTTAATATCACACCTGTGAGTGATGAAGATGACTCCATATTAAAGAGCTTCCAGCAGTATGCAGAAAACTTGAAGAATGACTTAGAAAAACTAGAAATACACTATAAAAATGAGCCAAGCTACCCGGGCAAAAATATTGTAAAGGACGGGAAATGCTTATTAATCAATTTGTTGGAAATCAAATATTCAGCAGAATTTTTTAAGACTGTTGATGAAAAGCTTGAAGATTTACTGGATTTTGCAGAAGATTATGAACCGGTTAAGGATTTCTTTGATGGTGAACAAATTAAGATTTGGAATAAAAGTCTACGCTTGATGAACATATATGATGATAGTAAGACATTTATTGTTAATCGTGATATAGAAATGACAGTGAATGAAATTAATTCAATCATGAAAAAATCTTCTCCATATAGTGACATTAGAAGAATTCCGGAACTATTAGAGCGTTATATGGATCTGTATAATACCATGCTAGACGAAATGGAAAAGCCTGTGTCAGCTGCTATTAAAGATGCCAGAGCACGTGTAATTAACGAACTTGAAGGCAAAGAATGTAAAGAAAAATTAGAGAAGACCATTAATCAACGGTTTGCTGAGATACAAGAGAAGGCTGAAACATGTAATAATGTTGCTGTTTTACAAAATATTAAAGTTGAAGCTGATGCATTAAAAGTGCGCATGTTAAATGAGATTAATGCTGAAGAAGCACGTATTATTGCTTCAAAACAGATACCGTCATGTCAAGTAGCTGGGTCTAATCAAGGGACTGTACCTGATCAAGTCAAGGAAGAGAAGGAAGCATTCCCGAAAGTTAAGATGAAACAGCAAAGAACGGTAAGTATTAAATCAATTAATTCAGAAGCTACGTGGAGAATTGAATCAGAAGCAGATGTAGAAAGATATATTGAAGAGCTAAAGGCAAAACTTAAACAACATGTCAAAGAAGATATGATTTTAAATATTGAGTTTTAGTGGGAGGATGCATTTAATGAATAAGATTGATATTGTTGAAAGTTATATAAATAGATGCACCGAAGAGCATACTATGGAGTCTGCTAAGAAATTGGTAAATAATATTTTAGGCGTATTTTCAAATTATATTGATGGAATAACTTTAAATTTGGATCTATTTGATTATAGTCGTATAAGTAGTTTAAGAACTGTAGATTATATTGGAGATGTATCATTACTTAAAGAAAACTTGAATTTTACAAGGCATCTTTGACTGAAACAGAAAAGAAGAATGACCTTTTTTGGGATTTTAAAGAAATGTTTGAACAAGATCTGAAAAATCTGCAATCTGCAAAGTCATATATAAATAATAGTGAGACACCTGAAATTGCGAAGCAACAGTTATATAAAGAGATAACAGCTAAATACCATAATATAATACCGAATTTAGGGTCAGGGTTATATCAATATTTTGCTGAACAGGGATTTTATGATGAAGTTTCAGGCGATTCTTTAAGTCACAATTTAGATCAAATTTACCATAAATTAATTGCATTCAAAACAATTGGATTTCCTGGTGTAATTAAAGAAACGACAACGCCACTTCAGCAACTTATTATAAGCAACAATAGTACAGCTAATACCAATGCAACCGTTACAATATCAATTTCCAATACGATTGAATTAATTAACCAAATGCCACCTGATATATTGTCTGATAAAGAAAAAGAAGAATTGGAAGAAAAATTATCAGCTATAGAACTCGCTAAAACAAGTGGAAATAAAGAAAAGTTAGCGGGGAAAGTTGGGAATGTTCTTAAATACATTGCTGACAAAGGAATCGAAGTAGGTATTGTTGTACTGCCTTATTTAGGTAAAATATCAAAATTCATTCAATCACTGTAGTTTAGGAGGCACACGATGAACAAGACAGCAATTAAAAACTTTGCCATATGGGCAAGACGCAAACTAATTAGTGACATAATATACAAAGCTAGACTTTTAGGTATTAATGAAAATGGAATTTCTGAACCATTACCTATTTCTACAGATAATATCCAGTTCTTTGACATTGGTACTGGAAAGCCTACCGAAATAGCCAATGATGAAATTAAGCAGCGAAAAGCACTTGTCGCACGTATAAAAGAAAAGGAAAGTACATCTGATTATAAAACCGCTTATAAATATGTTGTGGAGGAAGTAGCCTATACATGGTTTAATAGGCTGATCGCTATACGATTTATGGAAGTCAATGACTATCTACCTTCACGTGTACGTGTACTTTCTAGCCATATTCAAGGTAAGTCTGAACCGGATATCGTTACAACACCATTTGAAACAGATATGGATTTCACGGCTTATGAACAAGATAGAATCATGCAGTTAAAAGATGAAAATAAATTGGATGAATTATGCCGCATGCTCTTTATTAAGCAATGTAATAAGTTAAATGAAGTACTACCGGGATTATTTGAGAAGACATCTGATCACACAGAACTGTTATTAAACATCTCGTTTACTGATCAAGAAGGCATCATAAATCATTTGATTAATGATATTGCAGAAGAGGATTTTACAGAAGCTGTTGAGATTATCGGATGGTTGTATCAGTATTATAACGAAGAACGTAAAAATGAAGTTATCAATATATATAAAGGAATGGTAAAGAAAGAAGATATACCAGCTGCAACACAACTATTTACTACTGATTGGGTTGTGCGCTATATGGTAGATAATTCATTAGGTAGATATTGGATTGAACGAAATCCACAGAGCAAATTACAAGAAAAGCTTGAATACTTTGTAACACCAAAGAGTGGACAAATTCAATATTTGAATGAAAAAGTATCACTGGAAGAACTTACATTTTTTGACCCATGTATGGGAAGTGGTCACATTCTTGTATATGCTTTTGATGTGCTTATGGAAATATACAGAGAGTGTGGATATTTGGATAGAGATGCAGCAAGTGAAATTGTTGAAAAGAATATATTTGGATTAGATATTGATGACCGGGCTTATCAGCTAGCATACTTTGCGGTTATGATGAAAGCTAGAAGTTATGATAGGAGGTTTTTGACAAGAGATGTAATTCCAAAAGTCTACCCAATATATGATTATACTGATATATCTAAGACTGATCATGAAGAGTTACAATACCTTATTGATGAGTTCAAAAATGCAAAACAGTATGGCTCGCTTCTAAATCTGAAATCAGATATAGACTTAGTTTCTGTAAAGGATTATTTAGAGCAAATACAAGGACAACTTAGTCTTGATACAGTTAATTTAACTAAAATAGAAAATTTGATTTTGGTAGCAGAGGTGTTGATAAATAAATATACTGTTGCTTGTACTAATCCGCCTTATTTGAACAAAATGAATCGTGAATTAAAAAGTTATATTAATAAACATTACAAAAAATACTCAAGTGATTTATTTTCAGTATTTATGTACAAGAATTTTGATTATTGTAAAGCAAATGGATATAGTGCTTTTATGACTCCTTTTGTATGGATGTTTATAAAAACATATGAAAAATTAAGAGAATATATTATTGAAGAAAAATCTATAACAACACTAATTCAAATGGAATATTCAGCTTTTGAAGAAGCAACAGTACCTATTTGCACTTTTGTTTTAAAGAATGGAAGCGAAAAGGAAAAAGGTCTATATATAAAATTATCTGATTTTAAAGGTGGAATGCAAGTACAAAAGAATAAAGTACTAGAAGCGATTTATGATGAAAGTTGTAATTATTTCCATGAAACTAGTGAAAGTAATTTTTCGAGTATACCTGGTAAACCTATTGCATATTGGATTCAACCTGGAATACAAAATGTTTTTTCTAATGGAATTATGCTAGATGAAATATCTGAGATTGTAACGGGTATGGTGACAGGAAATAATAGTAAATATTTAAGAGCTTGGACAGAAATTGATTTTTCGAAAATAGCACTTTATAATTCTGATATTGATAACATTGAAATATCTAAACAGTATTGGATTCCATATAATAAAGGTGGTAAAGCTCGTAAGTGGTATGGAAATAATGAGTATGTCGTAAAGTGGAGTGAATCTGAGAATTTTAAAAGTGCTAGGCCCACTTTTAAACATCTGTATTTAAAAGAAGGATTGACATGGTCATTTGTAACTTCTGGTATGTTTAATGCAAGATATTATCCTGAAGGTTTTTTATGGGATACGGCGGGCTCTCCATGTGTAATTCATGATAAGAAAAAACTTTATTATGTTCTTGGATATCTGTCTACAAAGATTGCAGATACGATCTTAAAGATAATTAACCCTACAATTAATTGTCAAGCAATTGATATTAAAAGATTACCAATTATTTTGAATAATGATTTAGAAGATATAGTGTACAGAATTGTTGAAAATTCAATTGATATTTCAAAAGTAGATTGGGATTCTTTTGAAATATCTTGGGATTATAAAAAGCATCCATTAATAAATGGATTAGACATAAAATCTGCATATAATAAATGGGAAGAGGATTGTTTAGAGAGATTCAACCATTTAAAAATTAATGAGGAAGAATTAAGCAAAATATTCATAGAAGTATTTGATTTAAAAAATGAAATGAACTCAATAATCAGTGATAAAGAAGTTACAATTAAGAAATCAGATTTAAAAAGAGAGATTAAAAGTTTTATTTCATATGCTGTAGGATGTATATTTGGTCGCTACTCTCTTGATAATGATGGTATAGCATATGCAGGAGGACAGTGGGATTCGAGTAAGTATAGTTCTTTTATTCCTGATAAAGATAATTGCATTCCAATAACAGATGAAGAATATCTTGAAGATGATATTGTTGGTCGTTTTGTTGAGTTTGTAAAAGTGGTTTATGGTAAAGAAACACTTGAAGAAAACCTTGATTTTATTGCAAAAGCATTAGGAGGTAAGGGAGATTCTTCAAGGGAAGTTATAAGAAACTATTTTATCAAAGACTTCTTTAAAGATCATGTAAAAACCTACAAAAAACGACCTATTTATTGGCTATATGATAGTGGCAAACAAAATGGTTTAAAAGCACTTATTTACATGCATCGCTACACAGCAGATTCAACGGGAATAGTCCGTGTTGATTATCTTCATAAGATGCAAAAAATCTATATGAGGGAGATTGATCGTATGCAAGATATGATTGAGAATAGTTCGCATGCTAGGGATGTAGCACAGGCTGAGAAGCGAAAGGAAAAGCTGATAAAGCAATTAAAAGAGACAAAAGAGTATGACGAGAAAATCGCTCATATTGCTCTTAGCCGTATTGATATTGACCTTGATGATGGTGTAAAGGTTAATTATGATAAAGCTCAAACAGCACAAGATGGTAAGAAATTAGATATATTAGCAAAAATATAATGGGTAAATCCCATGGACTTTATAGCAATAGAAGGATGTAGGCGGTGAAATAATGACAGAACTAAATTTGAATCAAATAGTCGATAAATTAAATAGTGAATTCAAGTCTGATGTTCGTAAACTTGTATTTTGGTACGATGCCAATGCTGAGTTTGTATCGGATATTGAATCACTTGAGTTAGAAAATGCCAAAGTCTTAAGGCTTGAGCGAGATAATCAGTTCCATATTAAGTATGTTTTAGAGCGTGAAGATAATGAAACGAATTACTTGGTTTATGCGCCATTTCCAAAGCCTGCTCTTCGAGATAATCACCTAGCAGATACAATCCGTTATTCTAAGGAGTTTTTTGCAGACCGTACATCTTTATTGGCTATTGATTTGGGCATTGATGAGAAGTACAAGCCTGTGTTACAGAAGTATAACAAATTCTTTAAGGCAAAAGAGCGCATTCAAAAGTTTTATAATCTTGAAATTGAAAACTTTAATAAACAAGTCATTGAAACGGCACTGATGAGCGTTATCTGTAAAACGAAAGTTGTTTCTTTTGAAGAGAGTGTCAGGACAATTATTGCAGAAGGTAACTTTGAAGAGAATAGATATCTAGCGGATTTTGAAAAGTATGATTTGATAGATCCATTTTGGAAAATGTGCGAAGAAACCTTTGGCTATACAGATGTTACACCATCATTAACTAAATTTGTATATACCTTGTTTGTAACTTATTCATCTAAAGTGGTTCATACAGCACTGCCACAGGCATGGAAGAATTATTGTTCTTACAAATCAGGAAATATTATTGCTTTTCTGGATAGCTTAATGAATAGCATAATCTACAACGATGTTTTTCAAGAACTGTCTCAAATGACCTATAGCCAGTTAAAGGGAGACACAGTCTTTGAACGTATAGATGTTGAAGAATTGATTGATTGCGAGCTATTTCGTAAGATAGATGTATTTGTAATAAAGTGGTTGATTGGAAGACTTGAGAATGAAGATGTTGATGCTAAATTAAATGGTGCTTTGATACCTGAAATTTGTCAGAAAAGAAGAAAGATGCATTATGGGAAAGCGTATGAGTCTCATTATTATGTGCTTGAAAATGCCTACCACTTGATTAAAGCAGCTAGATATGAACCTAAGAAAGAGATAGATGCCATAATAAAAGAATATGTAACAAAAGATTATTCTGTTGACCAAAACTACAGGTATTTCTATTATCATTTTGATAAAATTTCAAATAATACGCCTTATGATACCCTTCGTGATCTTATAGAAAATGTTTACACGAATAAATTCTTGGATAAATTGTCAGTGGCTTGGACTAGAGCCTTTGAAGATAACAAGACAAAAGCAGGAATTTTAAAGCAACAAGAGTTTTACAATAAATATCTGAGATCAGCAAAAGAGCGTACGGTGGTAATCATTTCAGATGCACTCAGATATGAAGTGGGTCAAACGTTATTGAATCGTTTGGATAATGATGAGAAATGTACAGCTTCATTAGCTCCTATGTTGAGTGTCTTACCTTCATGTACAAGATTTGGAATGTCGGCGTTACTGCCACATAAAGAATTAGTTATGAGTGATGACTTTAAGGTATTAGTTGATGGCAAAGTATGCGATGATCTTAAAGCAAGAGAACAAATTTTGAAGTCTTATGTACTAAATAGTAAAACGGTTCAATTTGATGATATAAAGAACATGAAAATTTCTGACTTAAAGGAAATTTTTACAGGGCAGGATATTGTATATGTTTATCATAATCAAGTGGACGCCAGAGGCGATAAGTTAAACACAGAGAATGAAGTATTCAATGCGTGTGAAGAAGCAGTTGAAGAGATTCATACAATGATTAAAAGGCTTACAAGTGCAAATAATATTCACTTTATAATTACTGCTGACCATGGATTTATCTATAAACGAGACAAGCTTGCTGAAAGTGATAAAATTAGTGGGTTTGATAAGAAGAATGCTTTTGTAGGAAGACGTTATATTGTAGCAGATGAACCTGTTAATGCAGATGGTATAGCAAGCATTTTATTGGGTGATATATTAAATAATGATGATCAAAGGATTATATCGGTCCCTGTTGGTAGTGATGTATTTAAAGTATCAGGTGGGGGTCAAAACTTTGTTCACGGAGGCGCATCGATACAGGAATTAATTATTCCGATTATTGATGTGAAAACCAATAAATATCATACGGAAACTAAATCAGTGAGCATAAGATTAGTTAGTTTAGTTAATAAGATTACCAATCTTACTACAAATCTAGACTTCATTCAATATGATCCTGTTTCAGATATATTTAAAGAAACAACATATAAGGTGTTCTTTATTTCTGATGACAATGAGAAAATATCCAATGACAATATATATGTAGCGGATAAGAAAGATAAAGACGCTAGTAAACGAATTTTTCGATTGAAGTTTACTTTTAAGAACAAGAAGTATGATAGAAATAGAAAGTATTATCTAGTTGCCTATGATGAGAAGAATTCATTAGAAGTTATAAGACATGAAATTCAAATGGATTTGGCGTTTGTAGATGATTTTGGCTTCTAGATAAGATGCAGGAGGAAAGCAGAATGATTAAAGATGATGTAATTGAAGAAATGGATAATCCAACTGCTGTGATCAACAAAAAACTTAGGCAGTACTTTGATGGGAAAATAGTCCGTAAAGATTTAACTAAATCCATAAAAGAAGGGGCAAATGTTCCTGTATATGTTTTGGAATTTCTTCTAGGACAATATTGTAGTTCAGATGATCCTGAAATTATTGAAGAAGGTGTAAGTACAGTTAAAAGAATCTTAGCGGATAATTTTGTTCGACCGGATGAAGCACAAAAAGTGTTGTCAATGCTGAGAGAGCGTGGAAGCTATACTGTTATTGATCGTATTACTGCAAAACTAAATATTAAACAAGACAGATATGAGGCTGAATTTTCTAATCTAGGAATTACGAATATTCTTTTAGAACCTTCTTATGTGTCTGACTTTGACCGATTGTTAGTTGGTGGTATTTGGTGTATTGTTCAGTTGGAGTATGAGTTTCATGAAGAAGATAGAAGAGCAACACCGATACGTGTGCGAAAACTTACACCGATTCAGATGCCACATGTTGATATGGATGAATATAAGGTTCTGAGAGCAGAATTTACCAAGTCTGAATGGATTGATGTCTTGCTACGTTCAACTGGTATGGAATCTAATAAATTTACTGAAAGAGAAAAATGGCTATTACTGGCTAGAATGATACCGTTAGTAGAAAACAACTTCAATCTATGTGAGTTAGGACCAAGAAGCACAGGAAAGTCTCATATATACAAAGAAATATCCCCTAATAGTATCTTGGTTTCAGGTGGTCAGACAACGGTTGCCAACTTATTTTACAACATGGCAAGGAAAACAGTCGGACTTGTAGGCATGTGGGATTGTGTCGCTTTTGATGAGGTTGCCGGTATTACATTTAAAGATAAAGATGGCATTCAAATTATGAAGGACTATATGGCATCCGGTTCCTTTGCACGTGGTAAAGAAGAAAAAGCAGCAAGTGCTTCCATGGTGTTTGTTGGCAATGTTAACCAAAGTGTAGATGTACTACTTAAAACTTCGCATTTATTTGATCCTTTTCCAGAAGCAATAGCATATGATACAGCATTTCTTGATAGAATGCATTGTTATGTTCCTGGATGGGAGATCCCTAAATATAGACCAGATTTTTTTACCGATGAATATGGATTTATTACGGACTATTTATCAGAAGTCATGAGGGAACTGCGTAAAGAACAGTTTAGTGATGTTAGTGATAAATTCTTTAAGTTTGGTTCCAACTTGAATCAACGTGATGTTATAGCGGTTAGGAAGATGATTTCTGGTTTTACTAAGTTATTATATCCTGATGGCAAATTTACAAAAGAAGATATTGCTGAAATCATGAGAATCTCTCTGGAAATGCGCCGTAGAGTAAAAGAGCAACTTAAAAAAATTGGTGGAATGGAATTCTATGATGTGAATTTTTCATATGTAGACAATGAGACATTCGAAGAAAACTATGTTTCAGTCATGGAGCAAGGTGGCGGCAAGTTAATACCTGAAGGCATGACCAATCCTGGACATGTGTATACGATATCAAGAGGAAAAACAGGAATGACAGGCGTATATCGTCTTGAGACACAGGTATTACCTGGAACAGGTAAATTTGAAAGAACTGGCTTAGGATCAGATAGAGATGCCAAAGAAGCTACCAATACAGCATTCAACTACTTAAAAGCATATGGGAAATCAATAAGCAACTCAATCAGCACTACTTCAAAAGATTATATTGTTAATTATCAAGATCTTAATGGTTTAGGCATGACAAATAAATTGACATTGCCATCACTAATTGCTATTTGTTCAGCAGCACTGAGCAAGCCAACATTGTCAAGTATGGCTGTTTTAGGTGATATCAGCATCAGTGGAACAATTATTGATGTTGATGAATTGGCAAGTACATTACAAGTGTGTTTAGACAATGGTGCTAAGAAAGTATTGTTACCAATAACTGCAGCGGCAAGTCTTGGAACTGTTCCTTCGGATTTAGTGGGGGCATTTAGTTTGATATTTTATTCTACTCCACAGGAGGCTGTGTTTAAAGCGCTTGGGGTTGAATAGGGGATATTGTCTTTTTAGACACGTTAAAAGGCAATATTAATTTGAATGGAATTTAGAAAATGTGAATTTAAATAGATGGATTGCCTGAAACCAGAAAGATATTGTATGAAGCAAATAACGGGAGGTGAACATTTTGCAAAAATTGACACTGAATTTAAGAAATTGTTATGGGATAGAAAAATTGAACTGTGAGTTCGATTACTCACAGAAGTCGGTGAATCTGTTATATGCAAGAAATGGTCTTATGAAGACTTGGCTAACCAAAACTTTTAGGAAACTGCAAAAAATAAGGAAAATGAAATTT
>JAJOKQ010000033.1:0-16676 GCA_021129785.1 Clostridiales bacterium
GTCTTTCCTCTATTTTCAAATGTGAAATCGCTGCCGCTGCTTCGCCAATCCTAATATCAATCACATGCACTAACACTATTTCTTTCAAACCCATAACACGAAATTCATTTATACAGTTTAGCAGCAGATTAGAATGAGATGAAAAATCCAACGCAATTAGTATTTTTTCTGTAAACATACAATCAGTCCTCTCATGTTTCATTTTGATAAACATTTACTTAACAATAGCTAAGCCTCTAGTAAAGTGCTCCGAATTGAATTATTTACAATTAATCCCTTATTTAACACTCAATTATCTCATGTTAGCTATATTTATTCCCAATTTCTACTGCTCTTAAGCAACTTTTCTTCGCCATATAATTTAATTTTTATAAATAAGTAAGTTTATTTGAATTTTCAGAATGTTTGTGGTATGCTGTTCTTATATAATGTGCTAGCTGTTCTACCCTCAAGTAAAGGATATCAGGCAATGTATACCTATTGGAATTGTTAGTACATGAAACTTAAAAGGAGGATTATTTAATGAAATCGAAAAAAGAAGCTACGTTGTTACATGTATTAATTGTTATGTTGTCACTAATTGTATTTCTTTTTGTAGGAATAACGCAATATGATTTATGTCCTCATATTTTAATAATACTCTCAGCAATTGTCGCAGGCATAGTCGGTATATTCATGCTCAATTGCACATGGGGTGAAATCGAAAGAGAAATTGTCAAATCAATAGGTTCAGGTATGGGTGCAATACTCATATTAATGATTATTGGTACCGTAATAGGAACTTGGATGTTAAGCGGTACTGTTCCTGCTATGATTTACTATGGGCTACAAATTCTCAGCCCGGCAATTTTCTTAATTGCGGCGTGCCTTATTTGTGCTGTTGTATCTTTGACCACAGGTAGCTCATGGACTACTGCAGGTACCGTAGGTCTTGCACTTATGGGAATTGCATCAGGTTTAGGCGTACCACCTGGGATGGCAGCAGGCGCAGTTGTTTCTGGTGCATATTTTGGAGATAAACTATCTCCATTATCTGACACAACAAACCTTGCACCTGCAGCAGCTGGGACCACTTTGTATCCGCATATCAAAAGCATGCTATATACAACGCTGCCAGCTCTAGTAATAGCACTTATCCTTTACGGAATTCTAGGAATCAGATTTACCGATAATCAACTTGATTACTCAAGAGTTAACATTATAATAGATACATTAAGCAACTCTTTTGTCATTACACCTTGGTTATTGCTTCCACCTTTATTAGTAATCATACTGGTTCTGCTTAAAATCCCTGCACTTCCTGGTCTACTCGCGGGTTCTATTTTTGGGGGAGCTATTGCAGCTATCTTCCAAGGAGCAGGAATTGGCGATATTATCGGGGCCGCTCATTATGGCTTTTCAATTGAAACTGGAGTTGAGTTAGTAGATAAATTGTTAAACCGCGGTGGCTTAGAT
This sequence comes from Clostridiales bacterium, assembly GCA_021129785.1. Classification (GTDB taxonomy): domain Bacteria; phylum Bacillota; class Clostridia; order Peptostreptococcales; family NVVX01. The sequence goes on from JAJOKQ010000033.1 coordinate 1,456, forward strand.
GGAATGATGTGGACTATTTCACTAATTATTTGTGCTTTTGCATTTGGAGGAGTTCTTAAAGCTACTGGCATATTAGATGCAGTAGGGAAATCAATATTAAAAATGGCGACAAGCACAGGATCTTTGGTATTAGCTACTGTTTTAACTTGTATTGCAACAAATATGATGTCTGCTGATCAATATATCGCCATTGTTGTTCCTGGCGAAATATTTAAGGATGCATATAAGGAAAGAGGAATAAATGCAACTGTACTCTCAAGAGTTTTAGAGAGTAGCGCTACTATGACTTCCTCATTCTTCTTCTGGAATACTTGCGGTGCTTTCATGATGGCAGCTTTAGGAGTAAGCCCATTATTATACGTTCCGTTCGCATTTGTTAATTGGCTTTCTCCAATTATTGAAGTTATATATGCATACCTTGGATTTGCCATCTTCCCACTTGATGAAGAACAGGCTTCGACTACGGCATAAATTTATATAACTTAATTTTACAATTTGTTATTCAATCTAATAAAGAGCATCCCTGTTTCAACTCAGGATGCTCTTTGTATTTAGTCTTTTTGCCCTCCATTTAACATCTTAACCTAACAATCGTTAATTTATTTCTGCCAACTCACCAGTAACCATGTAAATAACTCTCTCACAAATATTAGTAGAGTGGTCTGCTATTCGTTCTAAATATCTCCCTATAAAAATTAAATTGGTTGCTTGTTCAACAATTTTTTTATCTTGAATCATTTTCTTCATTAGTTCAATGTATATCTGTTCATATAAATCATCTATCTGGTCATCATCTAGCGCAATTTTTTTCGCCAATTCTATGTCTCTGCTTGTAAAAGCATTCAAACTACTATGCACCATCTCTTGCGTTAATTTAGCCATTTTAGGTATATCTATAAGCGGCTTTACAAATGGCTCATTTCCAATCTTAAATACAACTCTAGAAATATTTACTGCATGATCACCCATTCTTTCAAGATCTGTAATAATTTTTAGTATTGTAGCAATCACACGTAAATCTTTAGCCATTGGTTGTTGTAGCACAATCAAATTCATACACTTATCCTCTATTTTTAATTCCATGATATCAATTTTATCATCCATGCTGTCGATTCTTTCAGCCAACTCTAAATCCTGATTAATCAAAGCATTTACTGAGCATTCAATTATTTCTTGTACCATTGTTCCCATTTTTAACAACAATATATTCAATTCTTGAAGCTGTTGTTCGAACACATTTCTCATGTTATACCTCCCCATATTATCCAAATCGTCCTGTGATATAGTCTTCCGTCCTCTTATCCTTTGGAGTTGTAAAAACTTCTTTAGTCTTCCCCGTTTCAACTATTTCACCCATTAGAAAAAATGCTGTTTTGTCAGAAATCCTTGCAGCTTGTTGCATTGAGTGTGTTACTATTATTATAGCATAATCCTTCTTTAATTGACTAATAAGTTCTTCAATCCTGCCAGTGGCAATTGGATCTAACGAAGCAGTAGGCTCATCCATCAATAATACTTCTGGCTCCATCGCTAGCGCTCTTGCGATACACAATCTTTGCTGTTGTCCACCAGATAGACTCAGTGCAGGCTTGTTAAGTCTGTCTTCTACTTCTTCCCATATTGCTGCTTTTTTCAAACTTCTCTCCACAATTTCATCTAGTTGATTCTTTGCTTTAATTCCATACCTTCTTGGTCCATACGCAACATTTTCGTAAATTGATTTCAGGAAAGGATTCGGCTTTTGAAACACCATACCTACCCTTCTTCTAAGCGCAGCAACGTCGACATCTTTATTATAAATATCTTGGTCCTCCAGCATAACAAGTCCTTCAATTTTCACATCATCTATCAAATCGTTCATGCGATTAATTGTTCTTAAAAATGTGGATTTTCCACATCCAGAAGGTCCAATTAATGCAGTTACTTCCTTATCTTCTATATCCAACGAAATATTTTTTAGCGCATGAAATTCTTCGTAGTATAAATTCAAATCTGAAATTGTAACTTTTAACATAACATCCCTCCTCTAATTTTTGCTACCCCTGTTAATCTAGCTCTTAGCTCTAAACACCTCTTGTTATGCTCTATTAGCAAGTTTATATTTTATTCTAATAACCGTTGCTGCAAAAAAGAATATTCCTACAACTCCTAGTAAAACTAGAGCCGTTCCATTTTTGATTGCATCAGGCATTCCTGGCACTTGCGAGGATATAATATATAAATGATACGAGAGAACCATGGCTTGGTCCATTATTGAATCTGGTAGCCTTGGCAAGAAGAATGCTGCTACGGTAAGTAGTATCGCAGCCGTTTCTCCTGCTGCACGTCCAATTCCTAAAATAGCACCTGTAATAATCCCTGGCATCGCCGCAGGTAAAACAATTTTGTAAATCGTCTGCCATTTAGTTGCACCCAAAGCTAAGGATGCCTCCCTGTATATATTAGGAACACTTTTAATAGCAGCTTCAGATGATTTTATTATTATTGGCAGTATTAAACAAGAAAGAGTAAGTGATCCTGACAAAATTGAAGAACCGAAACCTAATAAAAGTACAAACAAACCTAGACCAAACAACCCATACACAACAGATGGAACACCTGCAAGATTTAGTATCGCTAAACTAATTAACTTCGTCAATACATTTTTCTTTGCATATTCAACTAAATAAATAGCAGTGCCTACTCCCAGTGGTAATGCAAACACTATCGTTCCTACTATTAGACTCATAGTTCCTATAATTGCTGGGAAAATACCTCCTTCTGTCATTCCTTTTGTTGGGGACCCAAAGATAAATTCTAAACTAATAGTGCCAATCCCATTGTATATAATATACGAAAAGATAAATAGCGCAGGGATTATGACACACATAGTAATCAAAGCTAAGATTGTGAATGCAAATTTTTCCTTGAATTTCTTGCCCATTTACCTCCCCCCCTTCTTTCCGCGTGTTACAACATAATCTGCAATTGTATTTATCACTGTTGTCATAAATAATAGCATGCTTCCAATAGCGAACAGTGCAAAGTAGTGAGTGTCATTTCTCACTGTATCACCCATTTCTGCTGCTATTGTCGCAGTCATAGTTCTTACCGATGTAAACATCGTGTCTGGAATTTGAGCAGCGTTTCCTGTAACCATTAAAACTGCCATTGTTTCTCCAATTGCTCTCCCTACACCAAGCATAACTGCAGCAATAATTCCTGGTGATGCCGCAGGAACAAGCACGTATCTAATGGTTTCCCATTTTGTAGCCCCTAGAGCCAATGATGCGTCCCTATAATCTTTAGGAACAGCTGCTATAGCATCGTCTGAAATACTTATTATTGTTGGTAATGCCATTAATGAAACTAAAATTGCACCCGTAAAAGCTGTAAATCCTGTTGGTATTGAAAATGTTATTCTCACCCAGTTAGAAAGAACAACTATTCCTAAAAATCCTAACACAACAGAAGGTACCGCAGATAAGAATTCTATAATAACTTTTAACACTGTCCTTACTTTTTGCGGCGCAACTTCTGAAATATAAATAGCACTTCCTATCCCTATGGGAACTGATATAAGAATAGCTCCCATAGTTACCATCAAGCTTCCAACAACTAATGGCACTGTTCCATATTTAGGATTTGACGAAACGGGAAACCAACCGATGCTAGCAAAAAATTCACTAACTGACACCGTAGCAAACACATTTAACCCCGTTGATACTAAATAGTAGAAAATTAGTCCCAGTATAATAATTGCAGTAGTTCCAATTAAAAATATTGTTTTTTCAATCAAAAACTCTCCTAATCGGTTGCTCCTTTTTAGGTCTTTCCGATGCGAAATTGTCGTTTTACTATATATTGCTTTTTCAGTGTCACCCATAGCACACCTCTCATTCTTTTCATTCACACACAGCATTCCTCTATTATTCATCTGCGCACAATCTCTCGACCAGCTTGGAATCTGTACATATCACTAGCAATAAAACATTATTATACTTGATTACTCAACAATAACCAAAGCTTTACAATAATAACTTTGGCTATTGCTATTGTTGTTTCCATATATTTCGCAAGTTAAGTTTGCCTATCAACTTATTTAACTGGAATAAATCCTAGATCCTCAACTATAGCTTGCCCTTCTGTACTCATGATAAATTCCATAAACATAGCTACTACTCCTTTTGGTTCTCCAGCTACGTAAAAGAACAGCGGTCTAGAAATTGGGTAACTGTCATCATTTACTGTTTTTAGCGAAGGAAGTACACCTTTAGAAGCATCATCTTTCTTAACTCCAACTGCCTTAATTTCATCTGTTAAATACCCAAGACCGATATAACCAATTCCATTTACGTCTTGCTTTATTCCTTCAACTATCCCAACGGTCGATGGCATTAACATTGCATGTTTTGCATATTCTTCTTCATCGAGCACTAGTTCTTGAAAAAATACAAACGTTCCCGAACTTGAATCTCGTGAGTATATTGTAATATCAGCATCATTTCCACCGAATTCTTTCCAATTTGTAACTTCGCCTGTAAATATTTTTTTCAAGTCCGACATCGACAGCTCGCTAACAGGATTGTCATTGCTCACTACTACTGCTATTCCATCTCTTGCAACAACAAACTCTTTTGCTTCTATATTGTTATCTTTGGCTTGTTCAATTTCTTTATCTTTCATTGCTCTTGAAGCCATAGCGATATCCGCTGTTCCATTAATTAGTGCTGCTACTCCAGTTCCTGAGCCTCCGCCAGTTACCGCTACATTTGCTTCTGAGTGTTTCTCCATAAAAGATTCAGCCCATCTTTGTCCTAAGTTAACTATTGTATCAGAGCCTTTAACCTGAAGCATCTTGCTAAAGTCCACATCCGAATTTGATGTTTTTTCTGTTTCTTTAACATTTCCTAACTCTGTTTCTTCCTCGCCTGTACAGCCTACTAACACCATTGCTCCCATCATTACTATTAACATTAACAATACAAATTTTTTCATTTTTGTTTCCCCTTTCATTTCTTTTTAAATTTCGTTTAATTTCACTTAAGCTTAAAATAGCTTATAAATTTTTTACTACCAATTCTCTTTTATTCTACACTCAATTTCTTATGAAAGGTTATGCTTAAGTTAAAGAAATGTTATCTCTATGTTAATGCTTTTAATTTGTCAAGATATCACTTTATCAGACATAAGCCTACATCATGAGGACGCAGGCTTTCTGCCTAAGTCGTTATAAAAAAAAAGAACATCTACTGTTCTCTTATTTGAGTAATTATTATCTCTGAAATTTCATTTGCTGCTTCTGGCTGCATGACCTCTTCACACTTTTTCTCCATTTTTTCTCTTCGCTTGGGATTTACAAAAATTAGATTGATTATTTCAAGTTTCAAATTTTTTATATCATCAACATATTTAGCTGTTCCTAATCTATCGAAATACTTTGCGTTTATAACCTCCTGGCCTGGTATGGGGTCAATTATTAACACAGGTAATTTTTTACATGTTGCCTCAGTCATGGTTAATCCTCCAGACTTTGAAATAAGGAGGTCTGCTATTGACATAAACTCATGTACATTATCACAAAAGCCTAGTACTCTCACCATGTGGTCGTCTCGAAATTTAATTTCTTTAAGCGCTTTCTTTAATTTTTCATTTCTACCAACTAATACTATTGTTTGCATTGGACTCTCAATTTCATCAATCATCATAATCGTTTTTTTAATTGACCCCAACCCCAAACCACCTCCCATCACAAGCATAGTTGGAGTTTCTACATTGAACTCGTATTTTTGCATAATATCTTTTTTGTTCACTGTCATCATAAATTTATCTTCCACAGGTATTCCTGTAATGTGTATCTCTGGTTTTCTTGATGACGCCCTTAGAATTTTTTCTTCTATCTCCTTTCTCCCTACAAAATAACAGTCTATTTCCTCATTTAGCCAACCTTTATGCATCGCATAGTCGGTAACAAGAGTTGATTTTCTTATCTTTATTCTTCCCTTTTTCATTAAACTAGGAACTATATTCGAAGGCAAAGGGTTAACAAAAAGTATCATGTCCGGTTTTGATTTTCTAAGCAGCTCTACAATCTCCCTATTTATATGATAATTGGCTATATCAATTGCTCTATTTTGCGCTTTTATGTTCTTAGTAGCACTATATAGCAAACTATACCAAGACGGCAATGTGTGTATCATTTTTAAATACGATCTTTTAATCAATTTACTAATACTAGGTTGCATAATATCCATAAAATCAATTATTTCAATCTCTATATTTCTATCTTTTTCTTCAATTTTAGATTTAATTGTCTCCGCGGCTTTATCATGCCCAAAGCCAATTGAAGCAGACATAATCATTAATTTTTTCTTCACATCTTCACCCCTAACTGATTTTTATCTCTTCGTAAAAACTACTGTTTACAGCGTAGCTAACAATATATCTCTTCTATCTCTTAAAGGCGCACACCTCTCTTAGTTTCTTTCAATCTCTCTTGCACTACTATTATACCCAATTCAATCTCACACTGCATTAAAACTACGTTAACTTCTCGTAAGATGATTCTTAGTTCTGCTATTTTACACAATATATATTGTGTATTTCTTTTGTAATGTGTTAATATATTATATATTGATACTAAAGAACAAAAGAATAAGGAGACAATAATAATGAACATAAACCGTAACAAAGGAATATTCTATATGATTCTGGCTTCTTTTTTTTTCGCGCTAATGGCTTCTTCTGTAAAATTTGCAGGTGATTTGCCTACAATGGAAAAGGTTTTTTTTAGAAATTTAGTTAGTCTAATAATTTCTTGTTTATTTATATATAAATCTAAAGTTAGCTTTCTTGGAGTCAACAAAAAATTCCTTCTGCTTCGCTCTCTCGCAGGATTTACCGGAGCTGTTTTTTATTTTTATACACTTGATAAGTTGCCACTTTCAAATGCTGTAATACTACAACAAACAAATCCTTTTTTCGTCTTAGTTTTTGCATGTTTTTTCTTGAATGAGAGCATCAAAAAGTCGCAAATATTGTCAATACTTATCGCCATCACTGGCGTTATACTAATTGTTCAGCCTCAACACGATTATTCCTTGCTCCCGTCAATAACTGGTCTCTTATCTGCTTTTTTTGCTGCAATAGCATACACAACCGTAAGACGCCTAAGACTGTCTGACCACCCTCAAGTAATCGTTTTCTACTTTACTGCAATTAGCTCCTTACTGACTTTGCCGTTTATGATTTTTGGTGGTTTTATTATGCCCTCTCGTAGCGAATTCATTGCCCTGCTACTCATAGGCGTGTTCGCTTTTATTGCTCAAACTTTAATGACAAAAGCATATAGCTACGGCGAAGCAGGCGACCTTTCTCTGTATTCATATGGAAAAACAGTTTTTTCTGTAATTATTGGAATAGTTTTTTTTCTTGAAATCCCTGGTCTAGTAACTACAATCGGCGTATCACTAGTTCTATTTGCATCATATCTCAACTATATTTCCAAAAAATAATTTAGCGTTTCCAAGAACTCCCCCTTGCCTTCTTATATCAAATTTTGCTTATTAGGGTTTTGTTAGTCACATAATTACCAATTATCAATTCTTGCTTTTTTGCTCCATCTGCTTATCCATGAATTTATCTACTAAAGACAGAATAATAGCTATCACAGGGACACCTAAAAACATACCAATTACGCCAAACAACTTTCCACCTACGACTACAGAAAAAATAATCCAAAATGGTCTCACTCCAACACTGTCTCCCATAATTTTAGGCCCTAAATACAATCCATCAAATTGCTGTAGTGCCAATATAAACAATGCAGTCCACATTGCATTAATTGGGCTGTCAAAAAGTGTTATAATTATAACGGGAACAGCACCAATAAACGGTCCAAAATATGGAATCATATTCGTTATTCCTATAATAATACTAAAAAGTAGCACATATCTTACATTTATTATTGAAAGTCCTACAAAGCATATACAACCTATAATAAAAGAGTCTAATGCCCTGCCTATCAAGAACTTAGTAAAAACATTATCAACTTCTCTCCCGAAGCTTTCCATTTTTTCAACTGTATTACTTTTAAAGAGTATTTTCATAAATTTTAATACCCACTTTTTTATCGAGTCTTTATCTTGCAGCAAGTAAAATGCGATTACTAGTCCTAGTATAGCATTAAGAACTCCCGATGTTATTGCTGCTATGCCCAAAATAAGGTTGTCAACAATATGCTCTACAATCTCTGATGTTCTCTCGACAATGTTATTTATCATAGGATCAATTTGCGCCTTAACATCATAGCCTGTCTTCTGCTCAATACTAATTATTAAATCATTAACTGCTTCTGTTGAAAAGCTTACGTACTCAGGCGCCCTAAGCGCTATGTCCCTCATATTTGCAGCAATTTGTGGCACAACATAGATCGAAATACTTAAAACAAACGAAATAACTATTAAATATGTAGTCATTATACTCATGTTTCTTCTTAATCTTTCTTTTTCCTTAAAAGTTTTCATTTTGACAAACACTTTATCTTCAAAGAAGCGTACGCTCGAATTTAAGAGATAAGCTATTGATATCCCAATAATAAATGGACTCAGAATATTGCCTAAAACCTCAAACATCCCTCCTCCCCAAACCAAAAATACACCTAAGTATTTTACTATATGCGAAAATACTATTGCTAAAGCTATTGTTAAAAAAGCATAAAGCGAATACTTAAGAAATTGTTTATCCCAACTGATTTTCATAGTGCATCTCTCCTTATTTTTCCAATCCATAGACTGCCTTTCTATCTCTTTAATCATAGCTGCGCTAGCGCACTTTTTATACGCTAGCACTCTTTTTAGATGCATTCCTTTCTTTAACCAAGTAACAAGGCACAGTATAGCATTCTACAACGCTGCCAATAAGATTTTGACTGCCTACACGAGTATAGACTCCTTGTAGTTCTTCATTATACAAAAATAGCCCTATTATATAGTTCATCTCTTTAAACTCAACTTCCTTAGAACTAACTATCGCCATAGGTTGTTTAGGTATGGAACATAATTCTTGTATTAAGTAATTATTTCCCGCAGCTTCCTTTACTCTTTTAGCCCATTCTGCATCGGAGTAGTCTTTGCCTATACATACATCTTCAGACGCGTATTTATCCATAGGTTTTAGGACAAAAAAGTTTTTATTTGCAATTGCACTATCTATTAGCTTATCATTTTCTCTACTAAGTACAACAGTATGGGGAATATGCCTCTCTATAAACTCTCGATCTTCTGATGATAAAAAAGCTGTTGCACCGCAATCGTGAAGAACCGAAAAAATAATCTTGTTATGAATTATTTGGGATCTAAAAGGCCCGACTACACAAACATTTCCGTCTAAATAAGCATCAATTAACTCCTTCGCTTCGTCTGCACGCTCAATTATATCTACCGTTACCGCTCTTCTATATACGCAGTCTATTCTAAATTCATTATGATATAATTTACTACCTTTGTATTTCAGTTGACGAGGATCGACAATCACCGTTTTCATCCCTGCTTTTTCAAAAACTCTCTGAAACTCTATAAACTCGCTTGGCGTTTCACCATCTAACCAATCTACAATAGCGACTTGTGGTTTTTCGTTGCCTCCACTAAACAATCTATAGTTTTCTAAAATAGCATTAGTCCAAGAATTAAATAGTTCAAAGCTTTCTAATCTCAAATCCTCTTCAAAAGATTTTACTAGTGATGATTTCTCCATAATCCTAGCTAGTTCTCTTTGTTCTACCATGCCAGATGAACCGTCAGCATTAAGTTCACAAAATTGAAACTCTTTTTTTTCGTAGTGATAAAAAATATCGAACCTAGACATTGGTACCTGTACATGATATCCAAAGTCTTTTAAGATTAGCTTTTCTAATAGCGGAGAAAAATCAAAATATTTCCTAAATTCTTCATTCGTCAGATATCGATTAATAACTTTTTTTAATATCCCCATCAATTCCTTGGTTAAAATCTCAAACTTTCTAATCTCGTCTTCTCCAATAAACATCGGCTGATACAAGAACTCTACGGGTTCCCCCTTATATTTAGCTGGTGATTTTTCAACCTCCTTAACTATATTATAATACTCCTCTATATATTTTTTCTTATCTTTTAATACTCTATCTTTAAATATTTCAAACATTTTTTGCGTTTCCACTAAGAAACTCTCCCTTCAACTCCATGTTCAACCTGTTTATTATTTCCGCCTAGTAGCCTTATGCATACTTGCATTTAAAGCACACCATTTTAGTGCATCTAGTCCTTTTTGCTCTATTAATTCCTTAGAGATAATTGAAGCATTTTTACGCTCTAGCATTAAATCTTCTAGTGGCTTAAGATATTCTATTTCACTAATAGTTAGCCCTTTCTTTGACAAATCAAACATAGCAGAAATGAACTCCATATTCGTGCTGCCCGCAGCTTGTCCATCAAACCCTAGTTCTAACACACCTTCTTTTAATTTAGCTAAGTCCTGTTCCCCTACTTTTTCAGCAAGTGCAAATAAGTAATCTAAGGTTTTTTCATTGTAGAATATTCCCTTTATTAAAGATACATATGCTAAATTGAGCGGATAAGGCAAGCTGTCGCCACTTCTTATCTCAATAAATCTCTTTGCTCGAACATCCGGAAATACCATCGTCATAATATGTTCTATTTCATTCTGCTTAAAAGAGTAACTATCCATTATTGCTTCTACTGTTAAATCTCCTGTATTTATGATTCTCCCATCTTTTTCGATTAGCACCGGTTCTATTCCTAATATATACTCAACATATTGTCTATATCCAAATATTTTGCTCATAACGCCCACTACATTTCCACACCTATTGTCATCCATATTGTCCCATATCATGGTTCTCACACTATTTTTTCTATATATCTCTCCTTCAAATATTGGCGCGTTATCTGTTATCAGAGAAAAAAGAGGCGATAGAAAATTTGCAACTTTAAATTTTTTAATAAAATCATCTTCATTCGCGTAGTCAATAGACACTTGCAATGAAGCCGTTCCTTTCATCATATAAAGCGCATACCTTCCTTTATTTTTAAAATATTTAGACATATGCTCATACCTTTTTTTGGGTATTAGTTTGATTTTATCAATGCTTGTTTTAGGGAGGAATCCAGTAGCCAACATTAGTGATTCTTCTTTCTCTATAATTGGCACGATATCGTTAGCGAAGCTCAAATATAGTTTTTCAATCTCTCTAATGCCAACACAGGGACGCGTGCTAAATTCTAGTTGTGCTCCTGGTTCTAGTGACAGAAAATTTCCATTTTTGCCCATGCCGATCAGGTGATTTTTCTCGTATATCCCTTCATAGCCTTTTGAAAGCAACTCCTCAAGAATTGCCTCTACTCCACCTCTCCCATAATAACTTATAGATTCATAGTTTGCTTCTTTAACTATGATATGCTCAAACTCTACACCAACTTTAAAGTTTTCTTCCTTATTCTCACCTTTTTTTAATATATCAATAATACAATTTATTTTTTTTTCATATTCCATTAGATTCGCTCCTAGTCTATTTATTTCATGCTTAAATTATAATCTCTTTATGCCATAGTAGTCAATCCCTCTTTGCATATCACTGTATTTAGTTTTAAAGCCCATTTGTCAAAAAGGTAGTACTATGATAAAATATATTTAGAGAGCCTAATTACATTTTAAGGAATGATAAAATCTATGTGTTATTTAAACAAGCGACAATTAATACTCAGGGGGGACATGAAGAAAGTTATTCTGATTTTGTCACTGCCTATTATGCTAGGCAACCTCATTCAAACTCTATATAATTTAGCCGATACATTTTGGGTAGGCAAGTTAGGTACTGATGAAATTGCAGCACTAGGGTTAGTGTTTCCCTTCATTTTTTTAATGCTTGCATTCGGTATAGGCATGAATGTAGCAGGAACTGCACTCATTTCGCAACACATCGGTTCTGATAATCACAAAGATGCAACTGCAATTGCTGGGCAACTATTTACGTTGTCAGCTATTTTTTCTATCTTAGTTAGTGTGGTTGGCTATATTTCTATCCCTCACATTTTATCTTTAATAGGTGACAACACCCGCGTTCAACTCTTTGCCACTCAATATTTACAAATAATGTTCCTAGGCGCACCTACAATTTTTCTTTTTTTCGTATTTAATGCAGTTAAACACGGTCAAGGGGATACAATAACTCCAATGATACTAAACGCCTCTGGAGTCATCCTCAATATAGTCTTGTCCCCCATTTTTATATTTACTCTTGATCTAGGCGTGCAAGGCGCTGCGCTTGCTACCATTTTTTCCAGAGGTCTATTTATGATTTATGCAATATATACATTATTTTCACATAGAAATGGAATTAAATTAGCAATGCACGATTTAATCCCGAATAAGCAATTGATTCTACAAGTATTGAAAATTGGGTTACCCGCCTCTATAGGGACGTCTGCTACTGCTTTTGGTTTCATAATTCTTAATTATTTCGTCGTTTCATTTGGCAGTACTACACTTGCGGCATTTACTATAGGTAATCAAATTAACTCCCTAGTGCTCATGCCAGCTATGGGTATAGGTAATTCTCTTGCATCAATTGTTGGACAAAATTTAGGAGCCGATAATAAAGAGCGTGCTAAACTTGCATTTAGAACTGCTTTGTCTTTATCTATTCCCTTTATGGCTGTAGGAGGCTTTTTATTATTTCTGCTTGCACCTCAATCTGTAGGCTTTTTTACAAGCGACCCATCAGTCCTTTCGGAGGGTGTCAAGTACGCAAGATTAATCTCTCTATCCCTCCCGCTAATGGGTATTTTTCAATCCTTAATTGGTGTTTTTCAAGGTTCTGGTCATACGATTTATGGAATGTTCCTTGAAATGGGACGGCTCTGGGGCCTTCGAATACCTATGATTATTATATTTAAAAACATCACTAACTGGGGTTCTGCCTCAGTGTGGCACGCTATGGTAATAAGCAATGCACTTATTTGTATAGTTGGTATATTTATTTATTTAAAAGGGCGATGGCTAAAAAAAGTGATTGACCAAGCACCTAATACCCCTCTGCTTGACGCTGATGATTGATACGATTTTTTGACATATATCCTGCTTCAATTGTTTCCCACGAAAACTCAAGATTATTACCTAACAGAGCAAAACTTTGTAGAAGCTTGTAGTAGTTTTCGTGGGTAATATTTTGTTGAAATACTGATATTCTTGTAAACACCTCTTGAAATTGCTTGGTTGTTCCTAATTTATTAGCTCTGTCATTATTCATGCTTAAGGAAATATCTTCACCACTTATTTTTTCACTTAACATCTCGTCAAAAATTATTTCTTTATCTCTATCTACCTTGATCTCTAATCCGATACTCAAAATAAAATGAAGACAATCAACATATTCTTCCAAAATCACACTTTCCTTTGATGCTTGTTTTGTACTCCAAAATTTAAAACATCTTGTTTCATTTGCAAGTTCCCCTAGCTCTACTTGTAAAGCTAGTATCTTAGAAGATAGCAGCTCTTCTTGCTCTAGTTTATGATTTGCTAGAATTTTTTCGTCTAATTTTTTTTGCACCTCATATATTTTTGATAAATTCAATCTACGTCCCTCTTTTCTACAGAATTGGTGAAAACAATCTCGCTAAAGATTCTAATACTCTCCTTATAAGTGCTCTTGCTTTATATTCTTCAATATTAATTTCTATACATTTTTCAATATCATCGTAAAAATCCTTTGTCAAATTTTTGGATACCTCTTCATCATAAATGAAAGCATTAACCTCGAAATTCAACTGAAAACTTCTGATATCCAAATTTGCAGTACCAATAGTGGCAATACAATCATCAACAACAATTACCTTCCCGTGAATAAATCCATTGCCGTACTCATATATTTTAACCCCGGCTTCTAGAAGCTCTAAATAGTGTGACTTTGAAGCCCAAAAAACCGTATAATGATCTGCTTTTTTAGGAAGAATTATTCTTGTGTCAATGCCGCTTAATGCTGCAGTTTTAAGCGCCATTGATATACTCTCGTCAGGAACTAAATAAGGAGTTGTAATATATATTTTTTTTGTAGCTCCTGAAATTAAAGAGAAAAAAGCTTGATGTATTGATTGCCAATATGAGTCAGGTCCGCTTGCGGCAATTTGTATCATTTTTTCTCCACGGTATCCCTGTTTTGGAAAATACACTTCATCATCTAATTCCTCTGAAAAAACAAAATACCAATCCATTAAGAATATAACCTGCAGAACATATACTGCTTCACCCTTTATTTTTAAATGCGTATCCCTCCAAAATCCCATTTTTTTGCTTTTACCTAGGTATTCGTCCCCAATATTTATACCACCTAAAAAACCAATTTTACCATCAATTACTAGTATTTTTCTGTGGTTTCGATAATTAAGACTACTCCCTAAAAACGGTAGAGTCACTGGCAAAAAAACGCCTACTTTTATCCCTGCCTCTTTCATAGGTCTAATAAAACTTTTCCTCAACCTCCAACTTCCTACAGCGTCATATATTAGACGTACCTCAATACCTTCTTTTGCTCTCTCAATCAGAGCATCCCTTATCTCTATTCCTATATCACAATCCTTTATAATAAAATACTCAATATGTATATGATGCTTAGCCGATTTTATTGCCTCCAGCATTTTTTCAAACTTTTTTTTACCATTTTGTAATACTTCAGTGTCATTGTTTATCGTAATAGGAGAGTGTGTGCTGTTAAACAATAGAGATATGATTTTCCACTTTGTTTCTACCTCACCACGATTGGTTATCCCTGCATTTGAAGTAAAGTTAATCTGCTCTTTTAAAAGTCTCCTAAGCAACTCGTAGTCTTCTTTGCTTTTTTTAATAAAAGTTCGTTTTTTTCTGTGGTTCTGCCCTATATACAAATATAAAACTATTCCAACAACAGGTAAGAATATCAATACGAACAGCCATGCCACTGTTCTTTGTGGGCTTCTATTTTCCATTAACACCATTAAACACACAAAAAATGTTAACAAAGCAAGAAAAATTAGCAGAATATCTAGTAACTCCATTTAAAATACTCCCTTCTCGTCTATTCACAATAGAATAATATAACCTTATCCTATCATTCCTTCGTAACGTCTTTGCACCGGACAAAGTTTTAAGAGAACCATCCTCCATAAGTAAAAATAGAGAACCAAAGTCTACGATTTTGAGTGAATCACTTAGTT
>JAJOKQ010000033.1:16686-19279 GCA_021129785.1 Clostridiales bacterium
TTCTATAAGCTCTTTGGGTTTCTTGCAACAAATCGTTAGTTTTAAAAATATATAATGGATCAATACTCTCGCTAGCTGCCATACTTTCAATTAGCTTAAGCAATACCTCTGGATATGTATTTTTCACATTCAATCCCATCAATTTGGCAATTTTGGGAACAATTTCTTCCATCAATACTCTATTGATAGGCATCGACTGCGGCAGATTAAAAAGTGCGCTCAATTCTTTTACGCTTTTTTCGCTTAGTTTCATAAAAAAGCTTAATGCTTGCGCTTCGCTTATTTTATCACTTAAGTAATATTTCGTTCCGTTAAGCTTTTTAAAAACCCGCATCGTATCATAGTAACCTAGCTTTAAATTAAACTCTGCCCTCTCTTTTGTGAAGTCTAGTACGTTTCCCAACGACATGCGTGGCGCTATTTCTATTATTTCTAATTCTTTTGGCTGTTGTTCTTTTTTTCTAATCCATCTATTTTGCAGTTTTACAGTTATAATTTTTCTGTAGCCTTTTCTATATAGCATTTCTAAAGGCAAGTTATTGTATACTCCTCCATCTAAATACAGCTTCCCGCTTAGTTTTTTCGCCTTGAAAATGGGTAAATATGCAGATGCTAATAAATACTCAGCTAATTGTCCATGAGGTATATCTTCTAAAAACACCTCCAAGGGCTTAAAATCAGTAATTGAAAAAGTTACTAAACCAAAGTCTTTTCCTTCGCCTCTGAGTTTTTTTTCTTTTAGCATTTTTTTTATTAATTTCTCTAGTTGCTGAGTATCTATCCCAAGCTCTAATATAGTTTTTCTTACTTCTTTATATATTATTGGTAAATCTTGTTTTATCGATTTAAAATTCCTGATTTTCTCTAAAACCTCACTATTTATATCTACAACAGTATCCATGGTCATGTTTTTCCAAAGGTTGTAGGCTTCATCAAAATCGTTTTGCGCAACTAAAATACCGTTTAAAGCTCCCACAGAAGTTCCTGTAACTCCTTGAAATTCAATATTTAATTCCCTAAGCGCTTTCCAAGCTCCTATTTGATATGAACCTCTTGCTCCCCCGCCACTTAACGTTAACCCAAGCATCGTAATCCCCCCAAGTTTATATGTTCTTACTTCTATTATACTCATTTTTTCTTCTTTTTAACAGCAAAAAGCGAAGATATATCTCTTCGCTTTTTTACTGCTCATTTATTCGCGCTAAATGATCTAAGTCAGTCTTAAATAACTTTCATATCTCTCTTTAGCTTCTTCTTCTGATTTAACAAACAAGTCTTCTGCTACCTCTGGGAAAGTTTTTACTAGTGAAGCATATCTTACTTCACCCATTAAAAATTCTCTAAATGAAGCTTTAGGCTCTTTTGAGTCAAGAATGAATGGGTTTTTACCTTCTTCTTTTAACTCTGGGTTATAGCGGTATAAATGCCAGTAGCCAGCCTCCACAGCCTTCTTCATTTGTGTTTGCGTTTTACCCATTCCTTCCTTAATTCCATGTGCAATACATGGTGAATACGCAATTACAACTGATGGTCCTTTATATGCTTCTGCTTCTTTAACTGCTTTCATCAGCTGATTTTGATTCGCTCCCATTGCTACTTGCGCAACATATACATGCCCATAGCTCATAGCCATCATTCCAAGGTCTTTCTTTCTAACCTTTTTCCCAGATGTTGTAAACTTGGCTATTGATGCTGTTGGGGATGCTTTTGAAGATTGCCCACCAGTATTTGAATACACTTCCGTATCCATAACTAGTATGTTCACATCGTCACCTGATGCTATTACATGATCTAGTCCACCAAACCCAATATCATAAGCCCAACCGTCTCCACCAACTATCCAGAAAGATTTTTTAATTAAAAAGTCTTTTCTTTCGATTATTTCATTGACTAATTGATTATCTTTGTTTTCTTCTAATAAATGAAGCATATCTAGTGAAACCTTCTTAGATAATTTTCCGTCTTCTTTAGCTTCAATCCATTCTTTGAACTTTGATTTAAGTTCTTCAGAAATATTAGCTTCTAATAACTCTGTCATAGTGTCCGCTATTTTACTTCTTATCTGTTGAACACCTAAGAACATTCCGTATCCAAACTCTGCATTGTCTTCAAATAATGAGTTTGCCCATGTTGGCCCTTTGCCATCTTTATTTGTACAGTATGGTACTGAAGGTGCACTCCCACCATAAATAGATGAGCATCCAGTTGCATTTGCAATCATCATTCTGTCGCCAAATAGTTGCGTAAGAAGTTTCACATATGGAGTTTCTCCACATCCTGCACATGCGCCAGAAAACTCGAATAAAGGTTGTACAAATTGGCTTCCTCTTACTGTCTCTATATTAGTCAATTCCGATTTATCCGATATTGTTAGAGCATATTCCCAGTTTGATTTTTGTGCTTCCATTTGCGGTTCAATAGGTTTCATTACTATCGCCTTGTTCTTAGCTGGACAAATATCTACACAATTACTACATCCGGTACAATCATAAGGACTCACTTGTATTCGGTATTTTAAATCTTTAAAGTCTTTACCCATAGCCTTAATAGTAGTAAAACTCTCAGGGGCATTTAAGACCTCTTCATCATCTAA
>JAJOKQ010000033.1:19379-33058 GCA_021129785.1 Clostridiales bacterium
CTCTGACCAGTTCGCAGGCACATCATAGATGCTCAGTTTGTCAAATCCACTGTCAACTGCCTCCCAATTCATTTTTACTATTTTTTCGCCCTTTGCTCCATATGTTTGCTCTATTGCCTCTTTCAAATACACAGACGCATCATTTACAGGAACAATATTAGCTACTTTAAAGAAAGCTGCTTGCATTACCATGTTAATTCTGCCACCTAATCCAATTTCAGAAGCAATTTTTGTTGCGTTAATAGTGTAGAATTTAATATTATTCTCTGCTATATATTTTTTCATAGAAACCGGCAGTTTATCATTTAATTCATCATGATTCCACATCGTGTTTAACACAAATGTTCCACTCTTTTTTAAACCTTTTAACAAATCGTATTGATATACATAAGCTTGGTTATGACATGCAATAAAATCTGCTTCATCAATTAAATACGGAGACTTTATTGGTTTTTCTCCAAATCTTAAGTGCGAAACAGTTACTCCACCAGATTTTTTGGAATCATATGAAAAATATGCTTGTGCGTAGAGGTCAGTTTTGTCTCCAATGATTTTTATTGCGTTTTTATTAGCTCCAACTGTACCATCAGAACCTAATCCCCAAAACTTACATCTAATAGTCCCTTTAGGAACAGTATTTAGCGTGCCTTCTGAAGGTAGTGAAGTATGAGTTACATCGTCCACTATCCCTATTGTAAATCCGTCTTTAGGCTTTTTCATGCTCAAGTTATCAAAAACTGCTTTAATCTGTATTGGAGTTGTATCTTTTGAACCTAATCCATATCTTCCACCAACAATTATTGGCGCATTTTCTTTTCCAGTAAATAGAGATTTAATATCTAAATAAAGTGGCTCTCCTAGTGATCCTGGCTCTTTAGTTCTATCTAATACCGAAATTCTCTTCACAGTTTTTGGGAGTGCGTCAAAGAAATATCTAATAGAAAATGGTCTGTATAGATGTACTTTAAGTATCCCTACTTTTTCACCTTTCGCCACCAAATAATCAACTGTCTCCTCAACAGTGTCTGTTACCGATCCCATAGCAATAATTATATTCTCAGCATCTTCTGCACCATAATAAACAAAAGGAGCATAATTTCTTCCAGTTATTTTTGTAATGTCTTTCATATATCCTGCTACAATATCAGGAACAGCATCATAAAACTTATTTGAAGCTTCTTTTGCTTGAAAGAAAACATCTGGATTTTGGGCAGTTCCCCTTAAAACCGGATGTTCAGGGTTTAGCGCATTATCTCTAAAAGCCTTTACTGACTCCCAGTCTAAAAGCTTATCAAATTCATCATACTCAATAACCTCAATTTTTTGCATTTCATGTGAAGTTCTAAACCCATCAAAAAAATGCACAAAAGGAACTCTACTTTTAATAGCCGCTAAATGTGCAATCCCGCCTAAATCCATTACTTCCTGCACGCTACCTGATGCAAGCAATGCACATCCTGTTTGCCTTACTGCCATTACATCAGAATGATCTCCAAATATAGAAAGAGCATGTCCTGCAATAGCTCTTGCACTCACATGAAGTACAGCTGGCAATAATTCCCCAGCCATTTTATACATGTTTGGTATCATCAATAATAATCCCTGTGATGCTGTATAAGTAGTTGTTAAAGCTCCTGCTGCTAGTGATCCATGTACTGCCCCTGCTGCTCCCGCCTCAGATTGCATTTCTGAGACTTTCACAGTCTGTCCAAAAAGATTCTTTTTCCTATAAGCACTCCATTCATCTACATATTCTGCCATGTTTGATGAAGGAGTGATCGGATAAATTGCGGCAACGTCAGTAAAAGCATATGAAACATATGCTGCTGCTGCATTCCCATCCATTGTTTTCATTTTTCTTGCCATTTTTTTCCTCCTTAAGTCAGTCTTGTGTTACTTTTTTATCAAAGTAGCATACCTGAATAAAATCTAAGTTGACTGCAATTTTCTTTAGTTTATTTCTATATTCATTATAACAAGTCTTAGCTCATATGACAATTTTATTATTTTATTAACAAGCTCTAGTTTTCAGCTCGTATACCTCACCTTAAAATGCTTCCCATTTTCATCTACTACAAGATTCACTGTTCCATGGTTTTTATCTAATAATTTCTTTACAATATATAGCCCTAAGCCCCTTCCTCTCTGCTTTGTAGTATATCCTTTAGTAAAAATCTCTTCCTTTTCTTTTCGTTAATGAGAGGAACATTATTCGTAATTTTAAATACATACTCATCTAATACGTAATCCACAAATATTATTAACAACTTTTAATAAGTCGTATATTTGCGTATTTGACTCTGTATATAATTTTCTTGTAATGATTTCTATTTCTATGTCTTGTTTTTTTGCTGCAGCATATGCCGTCGCTAAAACAGCTTCTATTTCTGGTATTCCTGTATCTGTTCTCTCCTTAATGTCGAAACTTTCATAACCCATATCTTTAAGATATTTGATAGCTCATTTTGTATGCCTAACTCAATCATGCCTCTTACAATTTGTATGTGATTAGCAAAATCATGCTTATACATACTTAATTTTTCATTCATTTCTTCACTCATGTTGAGTTTATATCGAGTTTTTTCCTTCTCGTCAACTGCGCTAGAAACAACTATAACCTCTTGTGCAGAAAACCTGCTCCCTTGAGAGGCAGTATAAATGCCTGACAGACTTCGATCGAATCATCCTTTACTACACCCCGCACTCAACGCTTCTGTTATAGTATCGAAGATTATTTTATTATTCTACACACGAATGTAGAGTCGCTGTAGTTTTTGCATTAAACACACGGAGTATTGCACTTTCACAATCCGTTTAATTGTACCACATATTATGACCTGATATTAATTCAATTGTGCATTATTCTAGCCTCTATATCTCGATATTTCCAACTATATGGCTCTAGAAGTACTTAACTCTAAATAAGTTTTGCTAATTTCCTTGACATTACTCTTAGGTGCTGTTAATATAAAGTTGTAATCATTACATACAATAAATTTAGAAAGGGTGTTTTTATGGAAAAATATATTTGTGAGCCTTGTAGTTATGTCTACGACCCTAAGTTAGCCGACCCTGATGAAGATATTGCACCAGGAACTGCTTTTGCTGACATCCCAGAAGATTGGGTTTGCCCAGTCTGTAGTGTAGGAAAAGAGTTTTTTGTTGTGTTTGAGGAATAATAAGAGAATTAATTCTAATATACAGACATCACAACTAAGATAATTTTATGAGATTCTCTTGAATTTTTATCAGCTTTTCACTTGCTCCATGCGGATACAGTTCAGTTGAATCTCACCCTAATTATAGAACTTAGCAAGTATATAGTCACTCTCTAACATTCTCTTTATATACCCATAAACTATCTATGAAAGGAGGTTTCTAGCTATGAATCTAGTAAACGCTGAAGCTGTTAAAAAAATCTTGCAAAATAATGGAGTAAAACCTTCCCTTCAACGCATTAAAATTTACGAGTTCCTTACAACTCAAAAATCTCATCCAACTGTTGATGAAATTTTTGTATCGCTAGCCCCTGAGTTAATGACTTTATCGAAGACTACAGTTTATAATACGCTCAATCTTTTTGTAGAGAAAAAAATCGTTACTTCTATCTTGGTCGAGGAGAATGAAATAAGATATGATTCAAACATTACTAATCATGGGCACTTTAAATGCATAAAATGCAAAAAAATTTATGATTTCAATTATGACTTGTCTAAACATGCTATTGCTGAACTAAGTGACTGTACCATAACAGAATATCATGCATATATTAAAGGTATCTGCAATAAGTGTCTGTAGATTAATGAAATAAAGTTCTTTTATTTTCATTAGAATTGGAGCATTTTATGAAAATCAGTATTATTTTAGCATCAGGAAAACTCGAAAGCTATTATATAGACGCAATACAAGAGTACAACAAAAGACTCTCTAGTTATTGTAAGATAAAATTATTCCAATGTAAGAATGTAAAAGAAGCCGAAAAAAAAATACCTAAGAATTCGTATGTGATTCAAATCTCCACATCAAATACATTAATCTCTTCGGAATTTCTAGCTTCTAAGTTAAACAGTTTTGCTGTTTCTGGAGTTTCTAACATAGCAATAGTTTTTAACTTCCCATGTTCTTTTGTTGATGAAATAATCTCAATTAGCTCTTTGAAAATGTGTGATGGTTTGCTATTAACAATAATCTACGAACAAATTTATAGAGCCTTCCGTATTATAAATAATCAAGCATATCATAAATAATCGAATTTAGTGTAGTAAATAGCTACCTAGCAATAACATACACGTTTCCTACCACGAATTTGTCCACCTATACCCTACACAATCTGCACACCTGCTCCAATAATATTATTTTCATTAGTTGATGCGGAAAAGTCATTCTTGAAAACGAAAGGTTAAAATTAGCTCTCTTTATGATAAGCTCTGACAACCCTAAAGAGCCTCCAATTACAAAGATAATATTTCTATTTTCTTCACAATCAATTGTTTTAATTTTACTCGCAAGCATTTTTGTTGATAATATTTCGCCTTTAATAACAAGAGCAATCACAAACTGATTGTCTTCAATATAGTGCAATATTTTTTTTGCTTCTTTATCCTTTATCTTTTTGATTTCAACTCTACTTAGATTTACTGGAGCTTTTTCATCTGCTACTTCAATACATCTCAGTTTGAAATATTTGCTTATTTTTTTTAAATACTCTTTTTCTGCTTCTCTTAAGTGTTTTTCTTTCAATTTTCCAACTGATATTATTGTAATGTTCAATAGGAATTCCTCCCCATAATTAACTAACCCTAAAAAAATGGTTGCCCACCGATACCGGCAGGCTCTATTTTCTATAACTAGTAGCTACAGAAAAATAATCAACAAGACTACACTACTCAATAAACTCAACAACTATCACTTTTTCTTTATTATTTCTTACAATTACTAACTCCACTTCATCTCCGTGCTTGTACGTAAATAAGTTCCTTATTAATTGTTGCATCGTATTTGTTTCTCTACCACCCATTTTAATAATTATATCATCATTCCTCAGTCCCGCTAAATCTGCTGAGGTATTCTCAACAACTTCAATAATATACACACCTTTGCTTACTTCGACATCTTTCCCCGTCACTTGCTCAAATACTGCAACGTCTACAGCTCTCACACCTAATAAAACTCTTTCAAAACTACCATGCTCTATTATTTGTGATACTATTGGTTTTGCAATATTTATTGGAATAGCAAATCCTAAGCCCTCACCGCCTTTTATCTTTGCAGTATTAATTCCTATCACTTGACCTCTAGCATTTAAAAGCGGTCCACCACTATTCCCGGGGTTAATTGATGCATCCGTTTGAATTAAATTGTCCATTGTTTCAGTACTACTTATTGGTATTACCCTATTAAGTCCACTAATTACACCTTGTGTTAGTGTTCTATCAAAATGGAGACCTAGCGGGTTTCCTATAGCTATTGCAATCTCCCCAACCTCTAGCAAATCACTATTTCCCAGCTCAGCTACTGGCAAATTTATTGCATCTACTTTTATCACAGCTAAATCAAGTATTCTATCTTGCCAAACTACCTCTGCTTCAATTATTTTTCCCTCGTGTAGTATCACATTTATTTTGTCGACATCTCCATCGCTAATGACATGTGAGTTAGTCAAAATATATCCTCTATCGTCAACAATCACCCCTGTTCCAAGACCTCCCCTGTTTTGTTCTAGCATAAACAGATTTCGGTCTTCAATAATAGTTGTTATTCCGACAACCGAGGGCATTGCCTTTCTCGCAACAGCTGTAAATACATTCGTGTTTATATTTTGTTCTAGATCGATTTGTATCTCTTCTGTTTTAAACTCATTTTGATTAATCATTTCGGGCAAGTAAAAATACATTGCTGCTATTGTAATTATACTCCCTAATATGGCACTCAATGCTAGCAAGACAAAAGTACCTAAATACCTTCTTTTTTTTATTCGGTCACCTAATGATTCTTCTATTTTTCTTAAATCGCTAGACCAAAGTTCTTTAATCATCTCTTTTGTTACTACTTGCTCTGTTTCTTCTGCAAAAATGTACTTGTCATTGCTTCTTTCACTTTCCTTGAAGTCCATATTAAAGTCCTCCTTTGACATGTTTTCTTGTCCTATTTGGGTATGATAAGAGCGACTTTCCTTGAAGTCCATATTAAAGTCCTCCTTTGACAAAAATCCAGATACACAATTACGCAAAAGCTAAGTTTAAACATTTCTGCTTAAATTCATGCACTTCACTAACTCTATTTCTATGTGCTACATACAGATTGATGTCTTTCCCCACCGAAACATTATTTCTCTCCAATACATTTTTCACTGTTTCATACGCTAACTCTGGAAAATTATTTTCTTCACTTAAATGTGCTAATACTATTTTTTTTGCGTTTTTATCAATCATTCTTAGTATCGCTAATCCAGCATTCTCGTTGGAAAGATGCCCTATTTCTGACAAAATTCTTCTTTTTAGGGAGTAAGGATATCTTCCCGCTTTTAGCATTTCTTCATCGTGATTAGATTCTAAAACCACTAAATCTGCACCTGTGGTATGCTTAATAACAGTTTCGTCAACATACCCCAAGTCAGTCGCAATGCAAATATTTATTCCGTTGTTCTCTATTGAGAACCCCACAGGATCTCTAGCATTATGCGAAATCTCAAACGGGTTAACTATAAAATTATTTAACTCAAACAATTTCCCAGTAGAAAAAACCTTAATATTTTTTAGTTTTATTTCTCCAACTTTGTTTTTCATAACGTCCCAAGTACCTTGGTTCGCGTATAGTGGTATATCGAATCTTCTCGATAAAATTCCTGCCCCTTGAATATGATCATTATGCTCATGGCTAATCACGATTCCTGTAAGTTGTTCAGGTTTTATTCCTATTTCTATAAGCTGTTTTTGAATTTTTACCCCACTTAATCCTGCATCAAATAACAAAAAATTGTCTCCATCTGAAATAAAATGACAGTTCCCTTTGCTACCGCTTGCTAATGTACAAAACTTAACTGACATGCTATATTCTCCATTTCTTGCACTAGTGTCCATTATTTAAGCGCGCTAATATTTTCTATTTGCATTTCTAATTTTGTTTCAAGCTTAATCTAAACCTCTGTTATTTTTGCACCTATTTTTATCAATTTTTCTATATAACAACTATATCCTCTTTCGATATATTCTGCATTTTCAATTTCTGTTGTACCTTCAGCTATCAGTCCCGCTACCAAAAGGGCTGCTCCTGCTCTTAAATCGGTCGCTTCAACTTTTGAACCCGATAATTTTTCTACTCCCTGAATTACAGCTATTCTTCCTTCGACTTTTATACTTGCTCCCATTCTCTTGAGTTCTCCAACATGTTTAAATCTGCTCTCAAAAATTGTTTCTGTAACAGTTCCTGTCCCAGCAGCAATTGACAACAAACTTGTCATTGGCTGTTGCAAATCAGTTGGAAACCCAGGATAAACCAATGTTTTAATATTAATATTTTTTATGGGTTTCTTCACTTCCACTCTCAGCGAATCACCATTTTCTGTTATCTTTACTCCCATTTCTTTTAATTTCGCAGTAATCGCTTCTAAATGTTTCGGAATTATATTAGTTATAGTAACAGCACCCTTAGTAGCAGCTGCTGCAATCATATATGTTCCCGCTTCAATTTGATCTGGTATAACAGAGTGCTCACAACCTCTTAGTTTGTCAACTCCATTTATTTTTATCGTGTCTGTTCCTGCTCCTTTAACATCTGCGCCCATACAATTCAAAAAATTTGCAACATCAACTATATGTGGTTCTTTAGCTGCATTTTCAATAGTCGTTGTTCCTTCTGCCATCGTAGCTGCTAGCATTATATTAATAGTCGCACCCACAGTTACAACATCTAAATATATATCTGTTCCAACCAGTTTCTCTGCTTCCACAGAAATTATTCCATGTTCTATCGAAACTTTTGCACCCAAAGCTTCAAAACCTTTAATATGTTGATCTATAGGTCTAGTTCCTATATGACACCCACCAGGAAATATAACTTTTGCTTTTTTAAATCTTCCAAGCCCTGCTCCAAGTAAGTAGTAAGAAGCCCTCATATCTTTTGCCATATCATAATCTGCATAGCATTTTTCTATATCAGTCGTATCTATTTCTAGTTTTTTTAGACCTATTCTTTTAATTCTTGCTCCATTATTTATTAATATTTGAGAAAGCTTGTCTACATCACTTATATCAGGAAGATTGTCAATTAGGCATTTATCACCTGCTAAAATAGTTGCCGGAATAAGTGCCACTGCAGAATTCTTAAATCCACCTATTTCGACCTTTCCTTCTAGTCTTCTGCCACCTTCTATTTGTACTTTTTTCATATGCTCACTGACTTTGTCAGCGGTCCACCACCTTTGTCTGTTTTCGATTATACTCTATAATTTCAAGTCGCTTAATTATATCATTTTTTCATGCGTTTGATAAGCGATTCTCGGATAAAAAAATTGTGATTTTAATCTTACATTAACCGCTATCAATTCTTCACAGCAGTCACGAAGTATTTTTTCCCATTTTCAAGTGTGATTTTCCATGTTGGCATTGCTGTCCCCGCTTTTATTGTATCCCAATCAGATACTTTGCTATCCTTTACATCAAAATAATATCCCAACTCTATTTTTACAACTGTAACTTTTTCTTCGTTTTCATCTTTAATTCTTCCTAGAGCTTTTACTATCGCTTCTATAGCAGAGATAGGCTTTTTTTTCTGTGTTGTTACTCCT
The DNA here is from genome assembly GCA_021129785.1 of Clostridiales bacterium. GTDB lineage: Bacteria > Bacillota > Clostridia > Peptostreptococcales > NVVX01. The sequence goes on from JAJOKQ010000033.1 coordinate 28,165, forward strand.
TTAATATTGAGGAGTTTTACTCTTGCTTCAAAGACACCTCTCTCATCTATATAAACATGAACATAACTATTTTCTAGAAAAAAATCATTATATTTTTGTCTAAAAACAACCTCGTAGTAACAGTCTCCTGTTTCTGCTACGTTATGATTTATTTCTTCTAGAACTAACCCTTCTCTTGTTAATAAATGTTCATTTAAGAATTTCTCGCTCAATTGTCGTATCTTATCATTACTCAACTTATCTACTACGCTTTCGTTTGAATTGCCAAAAAAAAATAATTTCTTATTCCCTTCTACTTTTAGCATTTTATCTTTGTACTTAAAGACAGTATTGTTTGTAATTTTGTATTCCGGTCCTAAAAATAATTTGGCAATTTCTTCATAGTCAAACAACTCATATTCTACCATAATCATAGGCATAAGTATATTGTTCTTCGGTATATCCGCTTCTATCACTAAACCTCTTTCCTTTAAAAAACTAGTAGCATACTCATAAAAGTCATCGTTTTTAGCTTGGCTATGACCTTCCCCAAACATCATATTTCTAGAATTGAATACCAAAAAAATATTTGTTGCTATTAAAGCAATTATTAATATATTCTTTGCCTTAATCCAGTCCATATCATCTCCACCTTTTAGTTGTTTCTCCGCGAGCTTATCAAACTCCCCCTATAACCATCAAAAAAGAAAGTTCTTTCTGGAGTGACAATCTTCCAACTAGGAAGTAACACTTGCCTTTCTCGCATCTCTTTTGTATCATAGTAAACCATCTCAACAGTTATTATGTTTTTTATTATATTAGCATTTTCAATATCCTCTATTTCCAAACCGTATTCATGAGCATATTTTTCCTTGAGCAATTGAATGTTTTTTTCAATAACAACATGTGGAGGTATCATTGTTTCTCTTTTTATAAATGCAGGGACATCCATTTTTTCTCTTATTGAGGCTTCATAACTAGTAATTGTATTCCCGAACACTTCAATCTCAATAGAGTGGTTCATACCACCCTCGCTAAAGTAAATCGGATATTTTCCTATACGGTAGTTAAATCCAAAAAAATAACCTCTGTTATTCTCGTTATTAATGCTCCTTACTTCAGTTAAATAAATACTTTCAGGCAACTGGTTCTGTTCTTCTAAAAAAACAATTGCTGCATCGAACGCTTCAACAACGTTAGAGCTAAACGTATTCCTAATACCCTCTCTGTATGTCAATTTCCCTTTAGGATTTATTCTTACTATTTTTTCTGAAAATCCATATAAGTAAACAACTGCCCCACTTGTTTCTTTAATCATCCGAACAAAGTCAAAATTTTCGTCAAAAAAAGACTGGGCAATTTCCCTAATTTTCTTTTCCTCTTCTACATTAATCTTACTTTCTACAAAAACTCGTTCTAATAATACATCATAATTTAATGGCATAATAATATCACTATCTACAAAAGAAAACAAAGTGTAGTGTTTAACAAACTCTCCTTCTTGAATGCTATTTACAAGCCTTGATAAACTGTCATTGTAGTTATATACTTTAAGTGTTATTTCAAATGTCTTCCCTGCATCATCGTAAATATATATAGTTCCTTCTCCAAAAACTGGCAAAACTATTTTTTCGATTTTTTTAATTTCCTCTACAATATTATTGCTTGCAGACTGAAAAATGGAAGAAACTAAAACCGAGGGAATGCTCTCCCCAAATTCTAGTTCTATAAAAGCACCACTCTTATTCATTAAGCGATTTTTATCTGAAACAGAAACTATTTCAGTATTTCCATTAAAAAATTCGTGCAATATCGTTTTGCTGCTAAACCATGCTTCCATCATATTTTCATGCTCTAACACAGCAAAATAACTAGAACTCTGTCCTTTACCAAAGCTCACAATAACTCGTCTCGGTACAATTATTTTTTCTCTCATCTCTTGGATTCTTAGCTGATTCTCTTCTGCGCTTACCATCTGTACTTGTTTCAATGGAATATCAAACCAAATATTTTGGATAAGTACTAAACACATTAACAGAAGAACAATCAATATCCCTGATTTAAACTGCTCTTTATTCATTAGCATCACTCCAGAATCTAGCTACTGCTCATTATTGATCATATCTATTAGGTATTACGAAAAACGCATCATCTGACTTGTTTTTTTCTAACAATTCTTTCATATTCTCAACTTTCTTAACATACAGCAACCTTGTTTCCTTGTGCATGTTCCCATCTTCGCAGACTGAAGATATTACGATCTTATTGTTTCCTCTTCTCAACTTTATCTCGTGCCACACGCGTTCAAGCAATCCAACTTCAAGATGTATTGGGTCGCTCGTCGCAACATAGTTTTCTTCTTTAACTATGACGCTAATGTTCGCATACAATTCTATCTTCAATATTGTTCCTACTGGAGCTGTAATTTGCAAAACTAAGCTCTCTGTGTTTATAGCTACAGGAAAAATTGGTTCTACAATAACAAACAAGTCGTTATTATCTATCTCATCATTCGTTTCGCTATAGCTAACATCAGATGTTGCATCTGTCTTAATCTCTGCTCCACTTAGCCTTCTAAAACTTTCTACTGCTCTACTTCCATCTCTATCTTCAAACTCCTGTTCGTTTGTCGCATATGAATTTGTTGAAATAAGTATAATTGCTATAACTACCACTGTACTCACTTTTAGCAGCACATTGATCCCTCCTAAAATATTAATATAATTCTATAAACACATTTTATAAAATTCGTATTACAGCATCATTACAACAAAATTAAAAACTAGTTACAGTTTTTACGTTTGGCAGTAAAATAACGACTTCTGTTCCTTTTTTTGTATTACTCGATACCGAGATACTACCGCCATGTGCCTCAACAATTTCTTTCGCTATCGATAGTCCTAGTCCTGTGCCTCCCATATCTCTTGTTCTCGCTTTGTCTACTCTATAAAACCTTTCAAAAACCCTTGGTATGTCTGCAACCGGAATTCCCATCCCGTTGTCCGAAATCATTATTTTCAAATTCTCCCCTATTCTCCTTGTTTCTATTCTAATAGTACCTCCTTTTGCCGTGTACTTAACCGCATTGTTTATTATATTTAGGAGCACTTGCTCTATTCGGTCTTCATCAGCATATACCTTGATTCCCTCTTCTATCGGTATATAAGTAAGTTTAAGCTCTTTTTTTTGTATTGACATGTCAAGTTTGTAAATAACTCTATTAATAACGTCATTGGGATCCATTGTTTTTTTATCCCATTTAATTTGTTTCGAATCAATATTTGATAGTTGCAATAAATCACCAACAAGACGCGTCATTCTATCGGTTTCTAAATTAATGATGTTTAAAAACTTCCGCATCATTTCTCCTTCTTCAACTGCACCATCAAGTAAAGTCTCAGTATAGCTTTTAATAGTTGTAATCGGAGTTTTAAGTTCGTGCGATACGTTAGCAACAAATTCCTTTCTCATGGTTTCAAATTTTTCGTGTTTCGTAATATCTTGAAGCAATACAATAATCCCGCCTAAATTATCTCCTTGACTTACATATGGTGCATAACTCGCGCGCACTGCAGTCTTATCTTCCCATGTGATTATTTGGCTTCCAGACCAACTCTCATCATTTTCTTTTATGTATTCTAAAGTCAACTTTTTGTTAAGCCCTATTAAAACACTATCATACGTTTTTTCTTGTATGTCTTGTTCACTCATGCCTAATATTTCGAGTGCTCGTGGATTAGCGTGAATAATTTTCCCATCTCTCGTTGCAGCAATTAATCCATCCGCCATATTTGTAATAATTGTATCTAGTTTTTGCTTCTCACTAGAAATTTCCTTAACTAGTGATTTTAATCTGTCTGTTAAATAGTTAAACATGCTAGCTAACTGTCCTATTTCGTCATTTGATTTAACTTCAACTTTTTGATCAAAATCTCCCATCGCCATTTTTTTCACTTTAACTGTAACGTCATTAATGGGCGCTGTTATACTTGATGCAATAATATAACCTAATATTATAGTTATAGATAGAGCCAACAGCGTAGCCTTAGTCAGTATCGTTTTTGATTGTTCCAGTGTATTATATACATCTACAAGATTCCGCCTCAAATAAAGAACACCAATAATCCTACTATCTTCATCATAAAGAGTCCTAGAAGTATGTTTCGAACTTCTCTTACTACTGTCAACTATTATTTTACTCATGTTGTTACCATTTAGAGCACCAATAATTAATTCGGTATCTAAAACAGCGGTTGCATTAATGTTGACATACGAAAAATTTGTGCTCGCAAGAATTCTAAGATTGGTGTCGTTATCTATTATATAAATTTCCATCCCCATTTTGTCAAAATAGTTTATGTTCTCTTGGATTTCTTCCTCGTTATTTTTCCAATCCATACCACCTAGTGATGTAGTAATACTATTGCCTGTTTTTTTCATATTCTCTTCTACTACTCCCAAATGATAACTTTCAAACTGTTGTAATAGAAACACACCTATAACAGCCATAGCTATAAAGACCAGAAGAAAATAAATTATTACAAATTTCCATTTTATGCTCTTTAGCATACTAGGTCCTCCTAAAGTAATATCCCACTCCTCGTTTTGTCATAATGTATTTAGGGCTACTTGAATTGTCTTCAATTTTCTCTCTCAACCTTCTAACTGTAACATCAACAGTTCTTATATCTCCATAATATTCATATCCCCATACTTCTTTTAATAACTGTTCTCTAGTAAATACTTGTTCCGCGCGTGAGCCTAAATATTTTAGCAACTCAAATTCTCTTGATGTCAAATCAATTACTTTTTCATGTTTTTGCACTTCGTATTTTGCAAAATCAATCAATAAATTTCCTGAAACAATAGTCGAATCTTCACTTTCAACATGAACAAATTGGCTTCTTCTCAAATT
>JAJOKQ010000021.1:0-6120 GCA_021129785.1 Clostridiales bacterium
TATTATTCATAGTTTTTGGATATTTAATTAAAGTAAAGAGAAAAGGAAATTTAATTAATTTCTATAATGAGTCAAACTAAAAAGAGAGCGATAAGTATTTGGATTGCATTGGAACAACTTTATTTTTGTCTGGATCTATGTTTATCTTTTTAGCAGTTTCTGTATTCGTTGTAAGGCTCCAAGAATGGATTCACGCAGGTATTATTCTAGCTATTGTCGTTTATTTGATTATGGCTTGCCTTTACTATGAACACAAATTTAGAGTGTGAAACAAATCTATAATTATATAATTTTACTTTGAAAAAACAATGTAAAAGAGTTATAATTAACTAAGAGATACATATAAACTAACTATTTGATAAAGAGGTGATAAAAAATGTACACAGGAGGGGGAGCAGCGGCTGCAGCAGCAGTAATTGCTAATGCAATTAAAGCATCAGGTGCAATTATTGACGTTGAACCAGAAGATTTTTTGAAAATACTAGCAAAGACGAAAGAACCATTAGTTGTAACTGCCGAAGGCGGAGTTTTTAAGACAAATTACAAGTACATCACATCATACAAAGGGCTTTTTTTTCACACGAAAGCAAAAGACCCAATAAAAATGCCAATAGGCACTGAACTAATTAAGGCGAACTCTATATCTATACCAGACTAATTGAAGAATGGAAGGGTTCTGTAACCAGTATTTACCATGATGCCTATGCATGTTGCCAATTGTACGCATCACTGCGCTATGCACCAGCAGAAAAGGGAGAAGACAATAAAATTAAGAAATGAGGCTTAGCATGAAAAAGAAAGTAGTAATTTATACTTGGAAAACATGCATATTTTGCATTAGAGCAAAACGGCTACTCAAAAATAAAGGAGTAGAATTTGAAGAGATAGACATTGGGGATGATATAAATAACCTAAGACAATTGGAAACAAAAACAGGTTCAGGCACAGTGCCACAGATTTTTGTAGAAGGTAAATATATAGGTGGCTGTGATGATATTGTTAACTTGCAACGAAGAAATAAGTTTGATACAGTTTTTAATTAACGCTGATATTACTAGAAAAAGACGCTGGGGAATTTTCGTCTGTCTTGCTGTGCTGGCATATTTGCTAGAAAGACGGGACAGGCGAAACGTTCCCTGGTGTCTTTCTTTGGAAAGATACCTTGTATACTAGCTAAATAGTTGACTATGTGTTTAGAGTGTGTTATTATAATTTAAAGAGAATATAGAGCTAGATTATATATTGGAATAGGAGGAGAAAACGTGTGATATACAACGACAGAGAACCAATTTACCTGCAAATCATGAATGACATTAAGTACCAGATAGTGTTGGGAAATCTTAAAGTAGAAGAAAGGTTGTTATCAATAAAAGAGCAATCGCAGCATATGGGAGTTAATCCAAATACAATTGCTAGAGTGTATTCGGAGTTAGAAAGAGAGCAAATTGTACATAAAGAAAAAGGACTAGGAACTTTTGTAACACCAGATGAAAGTATAATAATGAAATTAAAAAATGAAATTGCTAAAGAGAATATCATTAGATTTGTCGCACGGATGCAGAAAATAGGGATTTGTGGAGAAAACATGAAAGATATGTTAGCAAGGTATTTAAGTGAAAAGCATAATGAAGAAAAGCTGTTGTAGAAAGGGGTATAAAAATGGGTGTTATTCTTAAAACAAATAATTTGGTTAAGTATTATGATGAGAAAAAAGCATTGGATGGAATTAGTATTGAATTCGAAACAGGAAAAATTTATGGGTTTCTTGGCCCTAATGGAAGCGGTAAAACTACATTCTTAAGTTTGTGTGCAGCGTTATTAAAGAAGTACGAAGGTGAAGTTATAGTTGGCGGACTAAAACCAGGCAAAGACACAAAAGCATTTGTTGCCTACCTACCAGATTTTAACTATTATCCTGGGTGGATGAGAGTAAAAGATGCACTAAATTTCTTTGATGATTTTTTTGAGGACTTTGATAGAGTAAAAGCAGAAAAACTGCTAGCTGATATGGATCTTAAACACGATGAAGTTATAGCAAAACTATCTAAAGGAATGCAAGCAAGAATGAAACTTGCAATAGTTTTAGGGAGAAAAGCAAAGCTATATCTACTAGATGAACCATTTGATGGTATTGATGCGGTTACAAGGGAGAAGATCATCAAAATTATGTTAAGCACGTTCAGCAAGGAAAGCACAATAATAGTTGCAACACATCATATTACTTATGTTGAGAAACTACTAGATTCGGTAAAGTTTCTTTATAAAGGCAAAGTAATTAATGAATTTGAGGCAGAAGATATTAGGCATGACAAAGGGATGACGATTAATGAATATTATTTGGAGGAATTTAGAGATGCTGAAACTGATTAAGTTTGAATTAAAACAGTACACTAGACCAATTGGCTTGAGTTCGCTTACTTTTATACTCAGCATTCCTCTTGTAGTTAATATTGTAATGCTCCTTGCTGATTTTGATAGGTCGGTTATGCAATATGCAAATCTTGCCTATATGATGTATGTGATGCTTCTAGCGACGGACTATACTTTTCTAAGCTCAGGATTCTTGCTAAAGCATATTCCTATTTCATATAAAAAGGTATATCTTGCCAAGCTAGTGGCGCATTTACCAGCGATGATAATAACAACTGTTTCATATGAGCTGCTATCATTTGTCAACAAGGCGGAACATTATGAGATGGGCATGCCGAGATTCGCGGATTTGAGTATTTACCAATATCCTATGTTGTTTGCTTCGTATATTTTTGCTTTCTTGCTAATACAATCCAATATTATTGACAAAAGCGCAATTATCCCTAGGGTTATAAAAAAACTTGTGGATATACCGCTTCTTGAAAATTTAGTTGTCGGCATATATTTTGTACTAAGCATATCTCTCAGTGGTATCGGAATGATTAGTTTTGGAGTAATATTCTACTTCGCAGAGAGTATGTCGTCAATAGAAACTTTGTTAATAACAATTGCTGCAGTTATTTTGTCAGTAGCAGTTTTTTACTTGAATGCGAATTTATTAGAAAAAAGCTCTAAGATGAAAGGGGAATGCAAATGATAAAACTACTTAAATATGTATATCTGTCTAAAAAATATAGTGTTATTTACCTCTTAATTATTTCAATCTGTCTTCTTATAATTAATTTAGCAGGCAACCAAATACCAAATAGTATTTTACAAAAAGGTTTGTGGTTCGCACTATTTATGATGTATATATATGTAATTCTTTGGATGAATATTAGCCTAGAGAGTGTAGTCGCAGGCAAGGGAAACGAATTAACGATGCATATCCCAGAATTAGGGGAGAAGATAATTTTTGCTAATTTGATATTAGTTTTTACATTGAGCGTATTGTTACTTGTAAATGTTACCTCTTTTTTCATGGTTTCAGCTTACTTTTTTCCACATGGCTTAAGCGTAGCTAGTGTAAGTAACGTTGTCGAAATTGCCTTGTACGCTTCAGCTTTTTTTGCGATAGTAAATCTTCTGTTTTATAGTGTTAAAAGTTTCATTTCAAGCAAATGGGTTACATTGCCTATTGCTGCTATAGCGTTTGTTGTTTTTATCTGGGAATATGTAGGCTTGTTTATGAGTGAGCTCGGCAATGTTCAGCTAGTTGCAAATAGATTTATTGAAGGAGAACCACTAGGGTATTCACAAATTTTTTTGCAACCTTTGTCTGCTTCACTTAGGAATATAATTTTTGCGCTGATGATTATTGTAGTTGCAACTTACATTAGCGGGTACATAGCAGAAAAGCATTATGATATGGCGTAGGTTATTGTATATGGAAAAAAGACATGTATTTTGAAAAGATAGCACTTGTAATATTAAAGTGCTATTTTTTTACCCAAAACATTGGTATACTATAATTAAATAATAGTTTTAGAGAGGCGATAATATATGAGAAAAGTTGAATTAATAGCAACAGCAACATTTGGTTTAGAGGCAATTGTAGCAAGAGAAGTTAAGGCGCTAGGATATGAAGATGTAAAAGTAGAAAACGGGAGGGTGACTTTTAGTGCAGATATTTCTGCAATTTGCAGGACTAACCTATGGCTAAGAACTGCAGATAGAGTGTTACTAAAAGTAGGCGAGTTTAAAGCTACAACATTTGATGAATTGTTTGAAAAAACTAAGGCATTACCTTGGGGCGATATTATTCCTGAAAATGCTGAATTCCCCGTAACAGGAAAATCTATAAAATCACAATTAGCGAGCGTTCCAAACTGCCAAGGGATCGTGAAGAAAGCTATTGTAGAAAAAATGAAAATGAAGTATAAAAACGAATGGTTTAATGAAAATGGCGATATGTACAAGATAGAAGTTGCATTTCTAAAAGACATTGCAACATTGACAATAGATACAACTGGCGCTGGACTTCACAAAAGAGGTTATAGAAAGTTGTCTAATAGAGCGCCAATCAAAGAAACTTTAGCTGCTGCAATGATACAGCTTAGCTATTGGAATCCAGATAGAGTATTAATGGATCCATTTTGTGGTTCGGGAACTATAATCATTGAAGCAGGCTTAATTGGCAAGAATATAGCGCCAGGGATGAACCGTAATTTTGTGTCAGAAAAATGGGGTATAATTCCAAAGAGTGCTTGGAGCGAGGCAAGAAAAGAAACACATGACTTAGCAGATTTGGATAGAAAGCTACGAATATTTGGCTCGGATATTGATGGCGAAGTTTTGAGCATAGCAAGATATCATATTAAGGAAGCCTTTTTAGAAGACGATGTCTTTGTGCAAAAACTCCCAATAAGTGAATTATCATCACGATTTGAGCATGGAATTACAATTGCTAACCCACCTTATGGAAAACGTATTGGCGAGAAAGAAGAAATCGATAGATTATACACTGAAATGGGTAAAGCATATAATAAGCTAGACACGTGGTCACATTATATTTTTACTGCAAGTAAAGAATTTGAAAAACTGTTTGGAAAGAAAGCAGATAGAAAACGAAAATTGTATAATGGTAGAATTGAATGTACGTACTATCAATACCACGGGACTAGACCACCTAAAACAAGGAAGGCTGATACTCAAACATAAGCAAAGATGGATGCCGATAAATGGGCGATAAATACTAAAAAACAGGCGGTGATTAAATGAAAGGAATATTTTCAAAAGAGAATATCGAAAAGATTCTTGATTACGTCAGTGATGCAGTGCAAATCATTGATAATAAAGGGAAAATAATTTATTGCAATAGAGCATCTGCAAAATTAGACGGAGTAGAGCAAAATGCTATACTAGGAAAACATGTGCTTGAAATATATCCTTCATTAGATGAGGATACAAGTACATTACTTAGAGTGATTAAAACAGGAAAAAAAATAGTTAATTTACAACAATCGTTTATTAATTACAAAGGCGAGAGCATCACTACCATTAATTCTTCGTTTCCAATAAAAGAAGGAGAAAAAGTTGTTGGAGCAATTGAAATATCCTCTAATATTACTCAAATGAAAAAATTAACAGAAAAAGTAGTGGATCTACAAACACAGTTATATAACAGTAAAATGGGAAAGCGCAAACAAGCAAGAGGAACTGCTAAATACACTTTTTCAGACATAATAGGGAATAGTAAAGTGATGCGACAAATCAAAGAGAGGGCGATAAAGGCTTCTGAAAATTCGTCATCTGTAATTATTTATGGCGATACAGGAACAGGCAAAGAACTAATTGTTCAAGCGATACATAATTATAGTAGTAGATTTGCTAAGCCCTTTATAGTGCAAAATTGTGCGGCGATTCCAAATACTTTATTAGAGAGCATTTTATTTGGGACGGTCAAGGGAAGTTTTACAGGTGCGGAGGATAGAAAAGGCTTGTTTGAGCTGGCAAATGGAGGAACGCTTTTTTTGGATGAGATTAATTCTATGCCTATAACTCTTCAAGCTAAACTGCTACGTGTGTTAGAGGACGGATTTATTCGAAGGGTAGGAGACGTAAAAACGTATGATATTGATGTAAGAATTATTACGGCAATGAATATGAATCCAAAAGTGGCGGTTGAGAATAAATTACTAAGAAAAGATCTTTACTATAGATTGAATGTATTATCAATTAGAGTTCCTGATTTAGTGGAAAGGCGAGAAG
>JAJOKQ010000021.1:6130-29800 GCA_021129785.1 Clostridiales bacterium
AGCATTAACTTGGGTAAGAATAGGGGCAATTCACTTAGGAAGTGTTTAGGGGAATTAGAGAAAAGTTTAATTATAGATGCGATGACATCTGCACGTGGCAATGTTACAAACGCAGCAAAGCTTTTAGAAATACCTAGACAGACTTTGCAATATAAAATAGAGAAGCTTGACATTTAACTGCTTGATTTTGGGCAGTTTTTTTGCTAATATAGAGATGAATATTATGGTAATTCATAGAAAGCTTGAAAAGACTGCAAGTAACAAAAACTTAGAATTGGCACGTATTTTGCAATGAATATTTTAGAATGATAATTAGGTGCATGGTGCAAGACGAGGTCAAGCTCGCTAAAAATTAGAAAATTTCAATAAAATCAATTCAAATTTAGGAGGAAAAAGAATGAAACCAGGATGTATTTATGGAGTGCACAGATCTTTAGAGCCGCTAAACGTTTTACCACAACCAGCAACGAGAATCGACAACAGTATGGAAATATACGATAATGAAATATTAATTGACGTAAAGACTCTCAATATTGACTCGGCAAGCTTTACCCAAATTAAAGCTGAAGCAAATGGAGACGAAGGTAAAATAAAAGAAATAATGATGAAAATCGTTGAAGAAAAGGGTAAACACCAGAACCCAGTAACAGGGTCAGGTGGAATGCTAATAGGAACTGTGGGAAAAATAGGGTCTAAATTGCTAGGGAAAACTGAGTTGAAAGTTGGAGATAAGATTGCAACTCTCGTTTCTCTATCGTTAACCCCGCTTAGAATTGACAAGATTAATGAAATTAGAATTAACACGGATCAAGTAGATATCGAAGGAAAAGCTATTTTATTTGAAAGCGGTATTTACGCAGTTCTACCTAAAGATTTACCTATGAATTTAGTGCTATCAGTTCTTGATGTTGCAGGTGCGCCTGCACAAACTGCCAAACTTGTGCAACCAGGGAATACAGTTGTTGTAATTGGAGGCGGTGGAAAATCTGGAATGTTGTGTTTGTACGAAGCAAAGAAACGTGCTGGAATCACTGGGAAAGTAATTTGTATGGGAAGAAGTGAGTCCTCTTTAGTACATGCAAGCATGTTAAATTTAGCTGATGAATACATTATTGCTGATGCAACGGACGCGCTGGATGTAATGCAAAAAGTAAGCAAAGTAACAAATGGAGAAATGGCAGACATCGTTATAAATTGTGTAAATGTCAATAATACAGAAATGTCTAGTGTGTTGGCGGCTAAAAATGATGGTTTGATTTATTTCTTCAGTATGGCAACAAACTTTACTAAGGCAGCTTTAGGAGCAGAGGGTGTAGGCAGTGACGCAACTATGATTATTGGAAACGGATACACAAAAGGACATGCAGAAATTGCAATTCAAATATTGAGAGAAAATGAAGAATTAAGAAAAACTTACGAAGCGATTTATGCATAACAAAGACACAGGGGGACTTTTTTTCTTGTCTTGCAAAGATACTTGGGGAGTTTCTCTTGTCTTCTAAAGAGCATTAGAGTTTTTGATAACATAGAAGATTTATTAGGAGTGGTAAAATGAGTAGTTACAGAGAAATAGAACTGTGGAAAGATGTTACAGAAGAACAATGGAACGACTGGCATTGGCAAGTTAAAAATAGAATCACAAGTATTAAAGAGCTTAAAAAAGTTATTAATTTAACAAAAGAAGAGGAAGAAGGTATTAAAAAGTGTTTAACAACGATTAGAATGGCAATAACGCCATACTATGCTTCTTTAATGGATAAAGATGATCCTAAATGTCCGGTTAGAATGCAAGCTGTGCCAATAAAGAGTGAGCTTGAAAAAGGCAGTGCAGATATGGACGACCCTCTCCACGAAGATGCTGATTCGCCTGCACCAGGTTTAACGCATCGATATCCAGACAGAGCGTTACTTCTAGTTACTGACATGTGCTCAATGTATTGTAGGCACTGCACAAGAAGAAGATTTGCGGGGCAAAATGATGCAAATCTGCCAGTTGACAGAATTGATGTTGCAATAGAATACATTGCTAAAACACCACAAATCAGAGATGTTCTATTATCAGGTGGAGATTGCCTTCTTGTATCTGACGCCCGGTTAGAGCATATCATCAAAAAACTTCGAGAGATTGAACATGTAGAGATTATAAGGCTAGGATCTAGAATTCCTGTAGTAATGCCGCAGAGGATAACACCTAAACTAGTAAACATGCTTAAAAAATACCATCCAATTTGGCTAAATACACATTTTAACCATATGAAGGAAGTTACACCAGAAGCTAAAAAAGCATTAGAATTGCTAGCAAATGCAGGGGTGCCCTTAGGGAATCAATCAGTGTTGTTAAAGGGTATTAACGATTGCGTACACATAATGAAAGAACTAGTACACGGGTTAGTAAAAGTCAGAGTAAGACCATATTATATTTACCAATGTGATTTATCTATGGGGATAGAGCATTTTAGGACCCCTGTTTCCAAAGGGATAGAAATTATTGAAGGATTAAGAGGACATACCTCTGGATTTGCTGTTCCAACATTTGTAGTGGACGCACCAGGTGGTGGAGGTAAAATTCCTGTAATGCCTAACTATGTGCTTTCACAATCACCAAATAAAGTTATTTTAAGGAATTACGAAGGAGTAATTACGACTTACGCAGAGCCGGATGTATATGTAGACGAATGTGCCTGTAAAGTATGCTCAGGTGAGAGAAAAGAAAAAATGCATGGGGTGGCTGGTTTGCTTCAAGGGAACCAAATTGCGATTGAACCTGCAGATTTGGATAGACATAAGAGGAGTGAGTGATGACTGAGGGCGTTTCTTTTGATAGGTTATGTACGACGTGAAATACAAAATGCACACCGAACTGCCTTAGACTTTGGCAATTCTAAAACTCTTTCAACGTAAAAATCCTAAGCATGCGAACTCGCTTCGCTCAAACAGCGCATGCTTTACACGGATTTTTACATTTCACTCGTTAAGAATTGCAACAAAGTATGCGGATGTTCTGCTTAGCATTTTGTATTTCACTAGATCTAGATTGGGTTGTTGTACAAGACATGGGGACAGGTTCCTTGTCTTGATTGAATGTGAGGTAATGCTATGAATCTAGCAGACTTGATATATAAAAAATATAAAATAATAACTGTAGTAGGCATGTCTAAAAATGCTGGTAAGACTGTTACTCTAAACTATCTTATTGAAAAGTTCGATGAGAAGGGCGTAGTAATTGGAATAACGTCTACAGGAAGAGACGGAGAAAAATTAGACGTAGTCACTAAAACGGAAAAACCGACTATTTTTGTGGCGGAAAATACTATTATAGCTTCTGCAAAAGAAACGTTACTAAAGAGTAGCGCAAAGCTGGAGATACTTGAAATTACTGGTAGTAGAACTTCTTTAGGGGAAGTAGTCATTGCAAGGGTCAAAAGAGGTGGTCATGTTGAAATTTCAGGTGCTGAAACGAATAAACAGCTTAGACAAATTGCAAATAGAATGATAGAATATGGGGCTGAAGTAGTAATTCTTGATGGAGCAATTAATAGGAAAACTGCTGCCGCACCAACAATATCGGAAGCTACTATCCTAGCTACTGGAGCTGCGTTAAGTAGAAATATGAGCAATGTGATTGAAGAAACTGTATTTCAAGTAGAGTTATATAGCTTAAAGGGTGTAGAGAGAAAAGTAGAGGTTGAACTTAGAAAGGTTTTTGATGAAAAGGAATTCATTATCATAGACAATAAAGGAACGAGAAACCACATAAATATTATAACTACGCTAAATTCAGGGCGAATGATAGGTGAGAAAATTAAAGATTGCAGCAAATATGTAGTGTTAAGTGGATCAATTGTATATAAAACTTTTGAGGACATTATAAATGTATCTGAAAACTATAAGAATGTAATATATATCATACAAGATGCTACTAAAATATTTTTAACACCAAGAGAGTGGAAAATGCTAAATAAAAAAGAAATTACTATCAGAGTATTGAATAAAATAAATTTATTAGCAGTAACACTGAATCCGTATTCTCCACATGGGTACAACTTCGACCCAGAGAAATTTTTGTTTTCTTTAAAAGATCGACTACCAGGAATTTCAGTTATTGATGTAATGGAGGTTGAAAATGCAGAGGGGTAACAATGTATTTATAGATTCACGCACAAAAAAAAGTATAGGGTTAGACGAAATAATGAATAGTCTTCCGACTCTCACTGATTATGGTGCCATAGCTAAAATGAATATGACTCCTTATCTTAAAGAAGATATAGGAGAGCTTAGGATTGCGCTAGAAGACTTAAGTAATATAGTAAAATTTGCTGAATTTAGTAAAAGAAGAATGAATGAAATAAAGGGTGCACTACACATAATTAAAGACATTCGTGGTTCAATAAAGAGATTAAAAAGAAGAGAAATATTAAATGAAGTAGAATTTTTCGAATTGAAAAGCCAATTTATCGAGATTGAAAGACTCCGCAATTTGCTTATGGCAAGCAAGGAAATATATTTAGATAGATTTAAACTAAACTCGTCTAAACTAGAGATAGAATTGCTTGACCCTGAAAAAGCAGGGACTAAAACCTTTTACATGTATGATGCTTTTTCTGTGGATTTATCTGAAATCAGAAAGAAGAAAAGAGAAATTGAGAAAAATATTAGCCTAATGAAAGAGAAATTAAGAGAAGAAGTATTTGACTTGACGGGGTTAATGCCAAGCAAAAGCGGGGAAATAAGAATAAATACTAGAAAAAAGAGTGAAATAGCAAAATTGAAGAGCTGCGTTAAAATTGCATTGAGTTCTGAGTCTTTTAGTGTTTTAGTGTTTAAAGTTAAGAATAGTAAAGATTTAAAAGTGCTGATAAATGAGTTAGATGACTTAGAGATTCAAGAAGAAAAAGAAGAATTTAAAATAAGAAAGATGCTTGTAGAAAAACTAAGTAGAAATGTAGAAAAATTTGAAGAAAACATTGTGGCTGTTGGAGAACTAGATTTGTTCATAGCAAAAGCTATTTACGCAATGGAAATCAATGCAGTAAAACCTAAGGTATGTGATAGCATTTCTATTATTATTGAAAAAGGCCGACATATAAGTACTGAAAATGCATTAAAATCAAAAGGATCGCAATTTACGCCTGTTGATATTAGTTTGAGGAAAGGTGTTACATTGATTACTGGTGCTAACATGGGCGGAAAGACTGTAAATCTTAAAATGGTTTCGCTTATTGTGGCGCTTGCCCAGTACGCAATGTTTGTGCCAGCAGAAAGCGCAAGAATTGGCTTGGTGAATTTTGTATATTTATCAGTAGGAGATGAGCAATCAGAAAAACAAGGGCTTTCTACTTTCGGAGCAGAGATTTTTAATCTCAAAGAAGTTATATCAAAGTCAAATGAAACAGGCTTGATTTTAATTGATGAGATTGCAAGAGGAACTAATCCAACTGAAGGGCAAGCAATCGCTAAGGCAATTATCAACTATTTAAAGAATAAAAACTCTGTTACGATAATTACATCTCATTTTGACGGTCTATGCACCATTGAAGGTGTTAAGCACCTTCAGGTCAAGGGGTTAAGTGGTGCGGATATTAGCAAAATGAAAAGTGATGTCCGGAAAAATGAGCAGTATGAAGTGATATTCGAAAAACATATGGATTATAGATTAGAAAAAGTAAAGAACGTAGTTTTTGTTCCAAGAGATGCGCTGTTAGTTGCTGAAATTATGGGTTTAAATAAAGAAATAATTGATAGCGCGAATGAAATGAAGAAGAATTAATATTACCCAAAATCACTGGAGGTTTAAAATGAAAAGCAAATTAAATTTAGACTTTGATTTAGTAAAAAGAGCAAGAGGCGCATCTAAAAAAATTGCGCTTGATGTACAAGATTTTATTGATTTACACACAACGGTAACAGTTGAAAGAACTATAGTAAGACTTTTCGGGATAGATGGAGTTGATGAAATTGGGACGCCGCTACCAAATGTGGTGGTTGAGCATGTTAAAGAAAATGGCGGAATCGAAAGAGGAATAGCATTTTGGTTAGGAAATGCAGCAGTGCATACAGGAAAAACACCCCAAGAAATAGCGGAGGCTGTCGCATCTGCTGAACTGAATTTAACACGTGTGCCTATGCAAGATAAAGAAGCAATAAAAGCAAGGATTGATGAGTGGGCTGAAATTTCTGTAGAGAAAATATGGGAAAAAAGGCTTGAGAGAGAAAATACAATTGAAAGAATTGGCGAAGGTGAAAAACCTTATTTATATGTAATAGTAGCAACAGGAAATGTATATGAAGATGCAATCCAAGCACAAGCAGCAGCAAGGCAAGGAGCAGATATTATTGCTGTTATTAGGTCAACTGCTCAATCTTTACTTGACTATGTGCCGTATGGTGCAACAACTGAAGGCTTTGGAGGAACATATGCAACGCAGGAAAATTTTAAAATAGTAAGAAAAGCGCTAGATGAAGTAGGAGAAGAAGTAGGAAGATACATTAGACTATGTAATTATTGCTCTGGATTATGTATGCCAGAAATTGCAGCAATGGGTGCAATTGAAAGGCTCGATGTAATGCTAAATGATGCACTCTACGGAATATTATTTAGAGATATAAACATGCAAAGAACTTTTGTAGACCAGTATTTTTCAAGAGTTATTAACGGATTTGCCGGTATAATAATAAATACTGGAGAAGACAATTACTTAACAACTGCCGATGCAGTTGAAGAAGCTCATACGGTACTAGCATCACAATTTATTAACGAACAATTTGCCTTGGTGGCAGGATTACCAGAAGAGCAAATGGGGCTAGGGCACGCGTTTGAAATGAATCCAAAGGAAGAGAACGGATTTTTGTGGGAGCTTGCACAGGCACAAATGACGAGAGAAATTTTTTATGTTTCACCGCTAAAATATATGCCGCCAACTAAGTTTATGACAGGAGATATTTTTAAAGGGCATGTTCAAAACTCACTCTTTAACTTAATATCTATTTGGACAAATCAAGGCATTCAATTATTGGGAATGTTAACTGAGGCGATTCATACACCTCATTTACATGATAGAGCATTAATGATAGAAAATGCCAAGTATGTTTTCAACAACTGCAAAGACTTAGGAGAGGAAATTGAATTTAAAAAAGCCGGAATTATTCAAAAAAGAGCGCAAAAAGTATTAGAAGAAGCTACCAAATTAATAGAAGAGATTGAGAGAAATGGGATGTATAATACAATAGAACAAGGTAAATTTGGTGGAGTAAAACGATCAAGAACTGGCGGCAAAGGTTTAAGAGGCGTTATAAAAAAAGATGATGAATACTACAATCCATTCATCGATTTAATGCTTAGGAGGGATGTATAATGGCAGCTGGAAAAATAGATTACACAAAAATTAAGCCATATGGAGACACCTTAAATGATGGAATGACACAAATAAGCTTTACTCTACCAATTCCTTGCGATGAAAAGGGAATAGAAGCAGCAAAACAATTAGCGGCAAAAATGGGGATAGAAGAACCAAGCGTGGTACATGCTAAAGACCTTGGCGTTGGGTACACTTACTTTATTCTCTATGGAAAGTGTAAACATACAGTTAATTATGAAGTGATAAAAGTGGTGAAAGTTGAAACAGATGTAATGTCAAGAAAAGAAGTAGAGAAATTTATCGAGCAAAATATTAAAAAAGAAATAGTGATTCTTGGCGCTTGCACAGGTTCGGATGCACACACAGTAGGAATAGATGCAATTATGAATATGAAAGGCTATGACGGACATTATGGGCTAGAGAGATATAAAGGCGTTGACGCTTTAAACATGGGGAGTCAGGTAGAAAATGAAGAACTAATAGCAAAAGCGATAGAATTAAAGGCAGATGCAATTTTAGTTTCGCAAATTGTAACGCAAAAAGATATTCATGTGAATAATCTCACAAACCTAGTAGAATTAATGGAAGCAGAAGGAATAAGAGACGATATAATTCTAATTTGCGGAGGGCCTAGAATTAATCATGAATTAGCCAAAGAATTAGGCTACGATGCTGGATTTGGACCAGGTACTTACGCGGAAGAAGTTGCATCATTTGTTGTTAATGAAATTGTGGCGAGAAAAAATAAATAGTTAAACAAGAGAGCTAGATTTGCACTTGTCACATAGTGTGAACTAGCTTTTTGCAAATGGTCTTTACACTTTATTGCCCATTTCATTTTCTAATTCGTAATAGAGTTCAAAGTCGGTCCCACTGTGTCTATTTTCATCTTGAAGCAATGATTATTATATAACAAAAAATCAAAAATATTTGATTTTTATTGACTTAAAAATAAGATCTATTGTATAATAGATTTGAGGTGTTGATATGAAAAGAAAAATTATGAACAGATTGGTAGAGTGGAAGAAAAAAAAAGATAGAATGCCACTTATAATTAATGGGGCAAGGCAGGTTGGTAAAACTTATATTGTAAACGAATTTGGCAGAGAAAACTATGAAAACATAATATATATAAACTTTGAGACAAATGAAGATATTGTAAAAGATTTTGAGGTTAAAATTACACCTGGGTTTTTGATTGGTAGGATGGAATTATTTTTTGGCGAAAAGATTGAAAAGGGAAAAACACTAATTTTCTTTGATGAAATTCAAGTTTGTGAAAGGGCATTGACATCGCTAAAGTATTTTTGTGAAGAAGCTCCAGAGTATCATGTGGTAGCTGCAGGAAGGTTGCTAGGGCTTGCTATTGACAGAGAAAAGGCATCTTTTCCAGTAGGCAAAGTAGATATGATGACATTATATCCAATGGATTTTGAAGAGTTTCTATGGTCTCTAGAAAGAGATAGTTTAGCAAGTGAGATAAGAAAATGTCATGGGGAAAATGAAGAAGTATCTCCATCAATTCACAGTCTCTGTTTGGAATTAGTTAGAACTTATTTAATAGTGGGTGGAATGCCGAATGTCATTAAAAAATATGCTGAAAACAAAAGAATAATAGATGCAGCAAATATAAAAAATGGGATTTTAGATAGTTATATCGCTGACATGTTTAAATATACATCGCGGAGCGAAGCGACGAAGGTTATTGGAGCATACGATTCTATCCCTTCACAATTGGCAAAAGAAAATAAGAAGTTTCAATATAAAATAGTGAAAAAAGGTGGAACAGCAACGATTTTTGGGGCTTCATTAGTATGGCTCGAATCGGCGGGAGTGATACTTAAATGTCACAAAATAGAACATGGATACATGCCACCAAGAGCATATAGAGATTTATCTAGTTTTAAAATATATATGAGCGATATAGGTCTACTTACATTAAAAGCAAAAATATCTCTGCATAGTATAATGTCTAGCGAAATAAATAATTTTACATTTATTGGGGCTTTAGTCGAAAACTATGTTGCGCAAGCGTTAAAAACTAATGGTTTCGACCTGCACTACTGGACATCAAAAGACTCAGCAGAAATAGATTTTATAATACAAAATGAGGATTTGATAATCCCAATAGAAGTAAAGGCAGGAACCAATACTAGATCGAGGAGTCTAAATGTATACAAAAAAAAATATAACCCCGAATACTCAATAAGGATATCAGCAAAGAATTTTGGATTCGAAAACGAAATAAAATCAGTTCCTTTATATGCAGTTTTCTGTATTGAGAAATAGCCGTTTTCCTTATAAATAGATTTACAGAAATCTACTACATCGTATGATACTATTAGACAAATAAATGCACTTGATTTTTTACTGTGCGATAGTATAGGGAGGTGAGCATTTTGAAATACAGAAAAATACCAAAAAATGAAGATATGTTATCAATCCTTGGATATGGTACAATGAGATTTCCTACTAAGAATGGGCGCTGAGGTGGATATGGAATCACAAAGAAGTAACATTGCTGCTCTCAGGCATGACCGAGGATGTTCATATTGATGAAAACATAAAAATCGCAACAGAGGCAGATATAAATTCAATGAGCAAAGAGGAGTTAGGAACAGTTAATGAAGTCAAAGAAATATATGAAGATATGAAAATGATATCTTGCACTAGTTTTAGGTACTGCATGCCTTGCCCTTTTGGTGTGGATATACCAAGGTGTTTTAAATTGTACAACTTTAAAAAAAACTATGGGAATAAGCAAAGCAAAAAAATATATTGCTTTCAACTTGGAGGAATAGCCAGTAAAAAAGCCTACGCGTCACTTTGTAAAGATTGCGGGAAATGCGTGCCTGAATGCCCGCAAAATATAGATATTCCAAAAGAGTTGTCGACGATAGCAACAGAAATGGAATGGTTAACAATGAAAGTTGCTGTTGTAGTTGCGAAGGGATTATTTAGTGTGCAAAGAAAACTTGCGATGCGTAGAAAGAGATGAGGCAGAGACATATGCTGAATATAGAAAAAATTATTAGAACAATTGAAGATAATAGTCTTATAACTAAAGGGGATAAGGTCGTCGTAGCTGTTTCGGGAGGACCTGATTCGGTATGTTTACTACATATACTACTCGCACTAAAAAACAGATATGAATTACAACTATATGTTGCTCACTTTAATCACAATTTTAGAGGGCTAGAAGCACAAAAAGATGCGCAGTATGTTGCTGATTTATGTGAAGAATTAGAAGTAATGTGCTTTGTTAAAAGTGAAAACGTAGCTGTTTATGCGAAAGAAAATAATTTGTCTGACGAAGAAGCAGGAAGAATTAAGCGTTATGAGTTCTTTCGTGAGGTTAAGAAAAAGACAAGTGCAAATAAAATCGCAGTCGGGCATAATTTTAATGACCAAGCAGAAACGGTTTTAATGAGGCTACTTAGAGGTGCAGGCTTGCAAGGATTATCTGCTATACACTATAAAAGAGGTGATGTGATACGCCCACTATTAGATGTGGAAAGAGAAGATATTGAAGATTATTGCGTAGTTAACGAGTTAAATCCTAAAACCGACATTACTAATTTGAAGCCGGTTTATCATAGGAATAAGATTCGTCTAGAATTGATACCGTATTTAAAAGAGAATTATAACCCTAATTTACTAGAAGCACTAGTAAGAACTGCTAAAATACTTAAAGCAGATAGTGACTATTTAGACTCTCAAGCATATGATATTTTTAAATTAATTTGCAGCATGGATTCTAATGAAAAAATATCGATCCCGATTCCGTCTATTGATATAATGCACGTAGCTATGAAAACAAGATTATTTAGATTAGCTTCTGAAAGATTGGTTGGGAAACGCGAGGTTTTTTCATATACACATATACAAAGTATTTTAGCTCTTGTTAGCAAGAAGAATACTGGGAAAAGACTTCAACTTCCAATGGGTATAACTGCACTAATTAATTATGATAAGTTGATATTTACTACATCAAGCGAAATAGAGTATGATTACTCGTATAAGCTCAAGGTTGATGAACTTGTGGAAATTAATGAATTAGGTGCTGTTTTTACAGCAAAGATATTGAATATGACGGCGATGAAAAAAATTAACGTAGATAATAACAAGAAAATGTTTGATTTTGATAAAGTCAAAAATGATTTAATTATTAGAAATAGGAATGTGGGAGATGTCTTTAGACCGCTAGGGATGAAAGGTAAAAAGAAATTGAAGGACTTTTTTATTGACAATAAGGTGGAGCGATCTGAGCGTTCGAAAACTGCGTTGATATGTGATGGTGGGGAAATTATGTGGGTTGTAGGTCACAGAATAAGTGATTATTATAAGGTTACAAAACAAACAACTACATTTTTGCTAATTGAGTATCATGATGAGAAGGCAACAAAAATGTATTATAGAAATAAATAGGATAATTATTGTGTTTGTAACCGCAATATGATAGAATGATTTAGCTAGTATTTTGTTTGAAAGGATGATATATTTGAAGAAATTTTTTCGTGGAGCGAGTTTCTATATTTTAATATTTTTAGTAGTGATATTATTAGTTCAAGAATTTGGAAAACCAGATGTTCAAATGCTAGATGTGGAATTCTCTGTTCTACATGAAGCGATATTAAATGGAGATGTGCAAAAAATTCATATAGTTGAACGATCTTTAGAAGGAACAATGTTAAAAGATGGTGAGTCAGTAGAGTTTAAGTCGTTCGTACCAGTTATGTATAGCGAAGAGGCCTTTACAGAACTTTTGGTATCTCAAATGGGCGAAGGTGCAGTTGTAACAGGGGCACCACCACCAGTGACACCATGGTACATTCAGATGCTACCTTATATTATTATGATGTTGATATTTGTGGTGTTTTGGTTTGTATTTATGAACCAATCACAAGGTGGAGGAAACAAAGTAATGTCATTTGGTAAAAGTAGAGCAAAGCAACATAAGGAAGAAGACAAGCAGGTTGCGTTTAAAGATGTTGCTGGATTGGATGAAGAAAAAAAAGAGATGGAAGAAATAGTAGATTTCCTCAAAAATCCAAAAAAATATATTGCTTTAGGAGCAAGAATACCTAAAGGGATATTGATGGTAGGACCACCAGGGACAGGAAAGACATTTTTAACGAAAGCGGTAGCTGGTGAAGCTAAAGTACCTTTTTTTAGTATTAGTGGGTCCGATTTTGTAGAGATGTTTGTTGGGGTTGGAGCTTCACGTGTGCGCGATTTATTTGACAATGCGAAGAAGAATGCTCCTTGTATCGTATTCATTGATGAAATAGACGCTGTAGGTAGAAAAAGAGGAGCAGGTTTAGGTGGAGGTCACGACGAAAGAGAGCAAACACTTAATCAATTGCTAGTAGAAATGGATGGGTTCGGTATTAACGAAGGAGTTATTGTTGTTGCTGCAACAAATAGACCTGATATATTAGACCCTGCATTATTAAGAGCAGGTAGGTTTGATAGGCAGGTTTTGGTAGGGTTGCCTGATGTTAAAGCAAGAGAAGCTATAATTGCCGTTCATACACAGGGAAAGCCTCTAGTGGAGGATGTAGATTTAAAGATTATTGCAAGAAGAACTCCTGGATTTACGCCAGCAGATATAGAGAATCTAATGAATGAAGCAGCCCTATTGACGGCTCGTAAAAACGAGAAAAAAATAGATATGCATACTATTGAAGAGGCAGTTACTAAAGTGATTGCAGGTATTCCTAAAAAAAGCAAGGTTATTAGTGAACAAGAAAGAAAACTAACGGCATATCATGAAGCAGGTCATGCAATATTAGCAGAATTGCTGCCTAAAATAGATACTGTACATCAAGTAACTATAATACCAAGAGGACGCTCTGGTGGATTTACCATGGTACTACCAAAGGAAGATAGATATTACATGACTAAAGCAGAAATGGAAGAACAAATTGTCCATTTGCTTGGGGGCAGGGTTGCCGAAAAATTAATTTTAGGTGATATTAGCACTGGAGCATCTAATGATTTGCAACGTGTAGCGGCAATTGCTAAGGCTATGGTAACTAAGTATGGAATGAGCGAAAAATTAGGAGCATTAGCTTTAGGAAGTAGTAGTGATGAAGTTTTCTTAGGGAAAGATTTTACTTCAAGAAGAGATTATTCAGAAGAGATTGCGGCAGAAATTGATAGAGAAATTAGAGCTATTGTTGATACTGCTTACAATAAAACCATGGAATTACTAGAAGATAATATCGACAAGCTACACACTATTGCAAAAGCACTATTAGTCATTGAAACTTTGGATGCTGATCAATTTAGATTTGTATATAATGGGGAATTAAAAATTACTGACGAGGATACTGTCGAATCTGTAGAAAAAAAATATAGAGAATTAATGAAAAAAGAAAAAGAAATAGAAGCAGACAAAGTAGAGAAGAAAAACAAAGAAAAATCGACATCTAGCGATAAGAAAAAAGAACTAGATGAAAAGAAAGTAGCAGACAATAAAGAAAAAGCTTTGAGGAAGAAGGAAAAAGAAGAGACACTTTAAAGAGCAAAAATACTGCTTGAAAAAAGCAAAATAGAGTTGCCGAAGAGCGAAACAAAGAAATAAAAACATATAAAAAGTCGTCTGTACTCAGGCGATTTTTTGTTTGTCTACAACTTTACTTAAAAATACTTGCATTGAAGAGTAAAAGAATGTAGAATGACTGTATTAGCTATATTTGATATTGCAGTATTTGCAAGCTGTAGAGTAGAAACCTGCAAATAAGATATGAGAATCACTTATTGTGAGAGCACTGCAAACTACAGAGCATTTACTATTCAAACAAAATGACCGAGTTTTACTAATAGAACTTTGATTTAATTGCGAGACCTAAAGAAAGATGAGATTTAAGAAGTCTCAAATAGAAGTTGTACAAAACAAACTAGGAGGAAGGAAAATGTTCGATAAGAACGAAATTACGGGATTGAAGAAAACAAAAGCTAAGTGGGAAGAAGAAAAAGTACAAAAAACGCTAAGTAGATTTCCTGAAAGAAAAGATAATTTACTACTGTTTCAAACAAGAAAGTAGAAAGACTTTACACTCCGACTGATATTGAAGAGACTAATTATAATGAGGACTTAGGCTATCCAGGAGAATTTCCTTTCACACGTGGAGTTCAACCTACGATGTACAGAGGAAGATTATGGACAATGAGACAATATGCTGGATTTGCAACAGCAGAAGAATCCAATAATAGATATAAATTTTTATTAGACCAAGGACAAACTGGCCTATCAGTAGCATTTGATTTACCAACACAAATTGGATACGATTCAGACCACTCTTTATCACAGGGTGAGGTAGGTAAAGTTGGTGTAGCAATAGACTCTTTAAAGGACATGGAAACATTATTTGAGGGTATTCCACTAGACAAAGTAAGTACTTCGATGACAATTAACGCGCCAGCGGCGGTGCTTTTAGCAATGTATATAGCAGTTGCTGAAAAACAAGGTGTTTCTTCAGATAAACTAAAAGGCAGAATTCAAAATGATATATTAAAATAATATATTGCAAGAGGTATATATATTTTCTAGTGGAACCATCAATGCTATTAATTACAGACATTTTTGCATATTGCGCTGACGAAGTTCCTAAGTGGAACACAATAAGTATTTCTGGTTACCAAATAAGAGAAGCAGGCTCAACAGCAACACAAGAGGTTGCATTTACTCTAGCTGATGGAATTGCTTATGTAGAAGCAGCGCTAAAAGCAGGACTAGAGGTCGATACATTTGCGCCAAGACTATCTTTTTTCTTTAACGCATACAACGATTTATTAGAAGAAGTATCTAAATATAGAGCGGCGAGAAGGTTATGGGCTAAAATTATGAAAGAAAGATTTGGCGCTAAGAACCCTAAATCTATGCAGTTAAAATTTCACACACAAACAGGTGGGGCAACACTGACTGCACAACAACCTGAAAATAACATAGTAAGAGTTGCAATACAAACTTTAGCAGCAGTACTTGGTGGTACACAATCACTACATACAAACTCTAAAGACGAAGCGCTAGCTCTTCCTACAGAAGATTCTGTAAGAGTTGCACTTAGAACTCAACAGATAGTGGCTCACGAGAGCGGCGTAGCAGATACAATAGACCCTCTAGGGGGATCGTATTATGTTGAAAGCCTAACTACAGAAATTGAAAATGGGGCAATGGAGTATATTAATAAAATCGACGACTTAGGCGGTGCGGCAAAAGCTATTGAAAAAGGATATATCCAAAAGGAGATTATGGATAGTTCGTATGAATACCAAATACAAGTAGAAAAAAATGAGAGAATTGTAGTTGGAATGAACAAATTTAAAATTGAAGAAGAAGCGCCAAAAGGTCTGTTAAGAGTCGATCCAGCTGTAGGTGAAATGCAAAAAAATAAGATTAACCAATTGAAGAAAGAAAGAAACAGTGAAGAAGTAATAAGTAAGCTAAACGCTCTAAATAAAGCTGCGCAAGGCGAAGACAATTTAATGCCATATATATTAGAAGCTGTTAAGTCATATGCTACTCTCGGCGAAATTTGTGATGAACTAAGAGAAGTTTTTGGAGAATATGAGCAGAGCGTAATTATTTAAGTCGGTGTATATACAAACAAGGAGGAAGAGAGCATGGAGAAAACGATTAGAGTTTTAGTTGCAAAACCAGGTTTAGATGGTCATGACCGGGGAGCTAAAGTAATAGCACGAGCACTAAGAGATGCTGGAATGGAAGTAATATATACAGGGCTTAGATTAACGCCAGAGCAAATAGTTCAAGCTGCAATACAAGAAGATGTAGATGCTGTTGCATTAAGTATTTTGTCGGGGGCGCATAATCACTTACTACCAAGGGTAGTAGACTTGTTAAAAGAAGAAAATGCTTTTGATGATATTCTAGTTTTAGGTGGTGGAGTAATACCAGACGAAGATATTCCAGGATTAAAAGAAAAAGGGATTGCAGAAATATTTACACCAGGCACGGCAACACAAGTAACTATAGATTTCATAAGAAATAATCTTAAAAAGTAGATAGGAGTAACGATATGGATTTATATAATGGTTTGCTAAACAAAGAAAAAAGAGCTATAGCACGCATGATTTCTCTAGTTGAGAGGAATGACTCAGAAGCTTTAGAAGTCTTAAGCAGATTATATAAATTCTCAGGCAACGCTCACATTGTTGGGATTACAGGACCACCAGGAGCCGGCAAGAGTACATTAACTGATAAATTAGCTAAAAATCTGCGCAAAGAAGGCAAAAAAATTGCTATTATTGCGGTTGACCCAACAAGCCCATTTACAGGCGGAGCAATATTAGGAGATAGAATCAGAATGAATAAACTATCGACCGATCCGGGGGTCTTTATTAGAAGCATGGGAGCAAGGGGACATCTAGGTGGAATATCAAAAGCGACTCATGCCGCTGTAAAAATTTTAGATATTGCAGGCTATGATTATATTTTTATTGAAACAGTAGGAGTAGGACAATCCGAAATTGATATTGTAAAAACTACAGATACCGTTATAATGGTAATGGTTCCTGGACTTGGAGACGATATTCAAGCACTAAAAGCTGGAATTATGGAAATAGCTGATATTTTCGTAGTTAATAAATCGGACAGAGATGGTGCGGACAGAACTAAAGTTGAAATTGAGATGATGTTAGACTTTAGCTGCTCGCAGTGGAGACCACCTGTAACTAAGGTTATTGCTACTATTGATAAAGGGATTGATGAATTACTTGCAAACGTAAGTGAACATAAAGATTATCTAGTGAGCTCGGGTGCTTTTTTAAGTAAAAGAATTTTAAATAGTGAAGCTGAAATAATAGGGTTGATTAAAGATAAAATAATTGATAGAATAGTGAATGCTTCATCCAATAAAAACGATGTAAAAATGTATGCTGAACGGGTAGCTAAAAGAGAGATAGATCCTTATACTGCTTGTGCAAAGTTGCTTTCCAAATCTGTGAAAGAGGTGAACGACGGTGAAGGTAAAAAAAATTGATCATATTGGGATTGCTGTAAAAAACATAGAAGAATCGTTGAAATTCTATAAAGACACATTGGGCATTGAGTGTACAGAAATTGAAGAAGTAGCTGAACAAAAAGTGAAAGTCGCTTTTTTACCCATAGGAGATACAGAATTAGAACTGTTGGAATCTACTGACAAAGAAGGACCTATTGCTAGATTTATTGAAAAAAAGGGCGAAGGAATGCAACATATAGCTTTTCAAGTATACAATATTGAAGAAGCGATCAAAGACATGATTGACAAAGGAGTAAGAATGATTGATGAAAAACCACGATACGGTGCTGGAGGAGCGAAAATAGCTTTTTGTCATCCTAAAAGCACAGGTGGAGTTTTAGTAGAACTAAGTGAAAGATAGTAATTGTTCAAGACCATCACTTGATACGTAAATCGATTGATTTGCTCTTGAGTGGATGTTTAAAATAAAGTTTAATAAAGCAACATTATTTTAGGAGGGTATATGATGTCGTCAAGCAAGTTAGAACAACTGCGCCAATTAAAAAAAAGTATAAAATTGGGTGATGGAGAAAAGAGAATCGAGAGTCAGCGCAAGAAGGGTAAGATGATTGCTAGAGAAAGAATCAATTTGCTATTTGATGAAGGGTCATTTGTCGAAGTTGATGCATTTGTAAAACACAGATGTAAGAATTTTGGTATGGACAAAATGGAATCACCAGGTGAAGGTGTGGTAACAGGGTATGGACAAGTAGAGGGAAGACTTGTATATGCTTACGCACAAGACTTTACAGTTTTAGGTGGTTCGCTTGGTGAAATGCATGCAAAAAAGATATGCAAAATACAAGACTTAGCACTTAAAATGGGCGCGCCTATAGTTGGTATTAACGACTCTGGTGGAGCAAGAATACAAGAGGGTGTGGATGCACTATCTGGATACGCAAATATTTTCTTTAGAAATACAATTTCTTCAGGTGTGATTCCGCAAATAACAGCCATAATGGGACCATGTGCAGGTGGAGCAGTATACTCACCGGCAATTACTGACTTTATTTTTATGGTTGACAAGACTAGCCAAATGTTTATTACAGGACCGCAAGTAATAAAAACAGTAACTGGAGAAGAAGTTACCTCAGAAGACCTTGGTGGAGCGAAGACACATAATAGTGTAAGTGGAGTAGCACATTTTGTTTCTCAAAGTGAAGCTGAGTGCATAGAAGATATTAAGAGATTGCTAAGCTTTTTGCCATCTAACAACATGGAAATAGCACCAGTTTACGAAGTGGACGATGACTTAAACAGGATGATTCCTGAGCTTAACGAAATAATACCAGAAAACCCGAATAAGCCTTATGACATGAAAAAAATAATTGAAGCTATAGCTGATGAAAGTGATTTTTTTGAAACTCAAGCTAGTTATGCTCAAAACATAATTACAGGATTTATGAGATTAAATGGACAATCTGTTGGAGTTATTGCTAACCAACCTAAAGTTTTAGCTGGTTGTTTAGATATTAATGCCTCAGACAAAGCAGGACGATTTGTAAGAACGTGCGACTGCTACAACATTCCAGTACTAACGATAGTTGATGTTCCAGGATTTTTGCCGGGGACAGCGCAAGAATATGGTGGAATCATAAGACATGGTGCAAAAATGCTTTATGCGTATAGCGAAGCAACAGTACCAAAGATTACTTTAATTGTAAGAAAAGCGTATGGTGGTGCATACATAGCAATGTGCTGTAAAGAGCTAGGTGCAGACGTATCACTTGCATGGCCAAGCGCGCAAATAGCAGTTATGGGACCAGACGGAGCTGCGAATATAATTTTTAAAAAAGAGATTGCGGATTCAGATGATCCACAAGCAACTCGAGTAGAGTTAGTTGAAAATTATAAAGTTGAATTTGCAACGCCATATAAAGCTGCAGAAAGAGGTTATGTTGATGATGTAATTGAACCGTCAGCTACAAGAAAAAGACTAATTGATGCAATAAATATGACAGCTAGCAAAAGAGAAACAAGACCATCTAAAAAACATGGTAACTTACCTGTGTAATTGATTTTAAAAGAGAGGTGACATATAGTAATGTTATTAGAAAAAATGAAGTATGCAATTGAAGACCTAAGTACTGGCGAAAAAATAATAGGAAGCTTACAAGTGACAATGTTAGGAATTGCAATAGTATTTATTGCTTTATTTGTACTCTACATTGTTATTAGAGTTATGGAAAAAACTATTGGAAAGCCTGTTGTGAGCAATCAAGTAAAATGTGAAAAGAGATCAGTAGCACAGGAATATAGTGAAGAAAGCAATGAAGAAATTGACAATACTGAACTGGTAGCAGTTATTACAGCTGCTCTTAATGCGACTCTAAACACAACAGCATGCAATATTGTTGTTAAAAACATAAGAAGAATTAGTGATGAGAGCCCTGCATGGGCTAAGGTTGGTAGAACTGAACAGATAGGAAATATGCTACAATAACAAACGATTGTAGATAGATGCTTGTATAAAAAATAAGAGTTTAAAACTTAGAGCATATAATTTAGGAGGAATAATCGATGAAGAAATATAATATTACTGTAAATGGTGTTAGCTATGAAGTAGAAGTTGAAGAATTAAACGGGGTAGAGCAGCCAATGCCTACAAATAGAGCAGTAGCAGCAGCGCCAAAATCTTCCCCGAAAGCTACGCTTAAACCTGCTAAGTCGGCACAAAAGCCAGCAGCTGTTTCAGCAGGAGCTACCACTGTTGCGGCACCTATGCCAGGCAACATATGGAAAGTACAAGTTAAAGAAGGACAACAAGTAAAAGAAGGCGACGTTTTAATTATTTTAGAAGCAATGAAAATGGAAAATGAAATAATGGCAGAACAAGATGGAACAGTAGCTAAAATACATGTTGCAGAAGGTGCTGCAGTTAATGGTGGAGATTTGTTGGTCTCACTAAACTAGGACGTTCGGATGATGTTAAAAAAGGCTGAAAAGTTCAGTGAACTATTTAGCCTGATTTGAAAGGAGACTCAACAATGTTAGATATAATCTATAAATTTTGGAATACGACAGGATACGCGAATATGGATGTTCCAAGTGCTGTAATGATAGTGCTGGCATGTGTTCTGCTTTATTTAGCAATTGTCAAGAAATTTGAACCGTTACTACTACTACCTATAGCTTTCGGAATGTTAATAGTTAACCTTCCTCTATCAGGACTAGTCGAGGCGGGAGGAACAGTAATTAGATCAATGAGCCCAGAAACTGCAACTGATACAGCTAAGATGCTAGCGAATCCAACCGCAGAAATGGTTGCTACAGGAATTCCAGTGCAAATTTACACTGAGAGCCCTGGAGGTTTACTTGGTTACTTTTATAAAGGGATTCACTTAGGGGTGTTCCCACCTTTAATCTTTTTAGGTGTAGGAGCAATGACAGATTTTGGACCTTTAATTGCAAATCCGAAGAGTCTATTTTTGGGTGCTGCAGCACAATTTGGTATTTTCTTCACATTTATGGGTGCAGTATTAATGGGATTTTCGGCGCAAGAAGCTGCTTCTATTGGGATTATTGGTGGAGCAGATGGACCTACAGCAATATTCTTAACTTCAAGAATGGCTCCACATTTACTTGGACCAATTGCAGTTGCAGCATATTCATATATGGCACTTGTTCCAATAATTCAACCGCCTATAATGAAAGCTCTTACGACAAAAAAAGAAAGACAAATTAAAATGCAGCAACTAAGAGTTGTAAAAAAATCAGAGAAAATTTTGTTTCCGATAGTTGTTACGCTGTTAGTATCATTACTTTTACCTACAGCTACTGTATTAGTAGGAATGTTGATGTTAGGGAATTTACTTAGAGAATCAATGGTAACAGACAGATTGTCAAAGACAGCGCAGAACGAGTTAATAAATATTGTAACAATATTCCTAGGGCTAGGTGTAGGAGGAATGACTAAAGCAGAGCATTTTCTGAAGTTCGAAACGCTACAAATTATAGTATTGGGTGTAACTGCATTTGCAGCCGGAACAGCGGCGGGACTATTACTTGCCAAAGTTATGAACAAAATCTTGGGCGGTAACGCAATAAATCCACTTATTGGTTCAGCAGGAGTATCGGCAGTGCCTATGGCAGCTAGGGTGTCACAAGTAGTAGGGCAAAAAGAAAATCCAAGTAATTTCCTTCTCATGCATGCTATGGGGCCAAATGTTTCTGGAGTTATAGGTTCAGCAGTAGCAGCAGGGATATTATTGTCTTTATTTAATTAAAAGTATTCAATGTATTTAATATAATGAGTTACGGATAAAAGATCGTGTTATCTGGAATGATTATTTTATTAAGCATATTTGCTTTAGTAATGAATGTAATTAATTAGAGTTATAGAATTGAAGATACAATTTCATTGAAAGGGTGCATATATGCATCCTTTTAGTGCATACAGAGAGTTGTGAATATTCTAACGAAATTTCCGGAGGATTAGTATGAAAAAACAGATTTTGAAAGAATTATATAAAGCTAAAGACGAATATATTTCTGGTGGGAGATTAAGCACAAAGCTAGGAGTATCAAGGAATGCTATTTGGAAAAACATAGTGAATTTGAAAAAAGAAGGACATATCATTGAAAGTGCAAGAAATAGAGGTTATCGTCTGTTATCGAGCGACTTAGAGATTTCGCAAACAGATCTGCAAGTAAGTATTGGTACAAAAAAAATCGGGAAGAAAATACTTTGCTTTGACGAAATTGATTCAACAAATAATTATGCCAAGAAAATTGCTTGCAAGGAAGAGCATGGAACAGTAATAATTGCCGAGAGACAAACAGCAGGCAGAGGGAGGCGAGGTAGAGAGTGGGTGTCGCCAAGAAATGAAGGCTTATGGATGTCAATAATACTAAAGCCTGCAATACCATCATCAGAAGCTAGTAAGCTAACTCAAATAGCGGCTCTATCTGTTTGTAATGCAATTAGAGAACTATGCAAATGCGAAGCATTAATTAAATGGCCTAATGATATTGTTATCAATGGCAAAAAAATATGTGGAATATTGACTGAAATGACAGGTGAACTAGGAGAAATGAGTTTTATTATTGTGGGAATAGGAATAAATATAAAAACACGTGAATTCACAGAAGACTTAAGTGCTATTGCGACTTCTATTTTAATAGAATCTAAAACTGAAGTTAGTAGGAAAGAACTTTTTCTAAAAATAATGGAGAAGTTTGAGAAATATTATGAATCCTTTATTGAGAATGTCTCACTAGAGAGCATTGTGCCAGAGCTTAGAAAGTACTCGGCTTTAGTAGGAAAAGAAATTATAGTAGTTAGAGGGAATAAAGAAATTTATGCTAGGGCTAAAGATATAACTAGTGAAGGAGAATTACTTATTGAGACTAGTGACGGGGGAAAAAAAGTACTTAACTCTGGAGAAGTTTCGATAAGAAGAAAAAGTGGATATCTTTAAATCAAACGCAAGAGTTTGGCACGCTAATTGCTGTAAATAAAGATGCAAGTGTATTTTGGTGACTGTTTAGTATTAAAGCAAAACAAGAAATAAACAAAATTGTAAACTAATTTAACTTTGAAGGAGGATTTTTAATGAGAGAAGTAATAATAGCAAGTGCGGTGAGAACGCCAATCGGTAGTTTTGGAGGCGTGTTATCTAAAGTATCAGCAGTAGATTTGGGGGCGATAGTAGTAAAAGAAGCGATAGTAAGAGCAGGTATTACCTCTAAACAAGTGGATGAAGTTTTTATGGGGTGCATTCTTCAAGCGGGCTTAGGACAAGGAATTGCTAGACAATCATCAATAAAAGCAGGAATTCCAGTAGAGACGCCTGCAACGACCATTAATATGTTATGTGGATCAGGCCTTAGTTCTGTAGCAATAGCTGCACAAACAATATTAGCTGGAGACAATGATATTGTAATTGCTGGTGGAACTGAAAACATGAGCCAAGCTGTATACGTAATGCCAAAGGCAAGGTGGGGAGCTAAAATGGGAGATGCAAAAATGGTCGATACCATGGTTCATGATGCTCTTACAGATGCTTTTAATAATTATCATATGGGTATAACAGCAGAGAATTTAGCTGAAAAATACAGTATTTCAAGAGAAGAGCAAGACCAATTTGCAACTGAAAGCCAAAACAGAGCTGAGAAGGCAATGAGTGAAAATAGATTTGCAGATGAGATTATCTCAGTTAGCATCCCTCAAAGGAAAGGCGAGCCTATTTTAGTGGATAAGGATGAGTATCCGAAACAAGGAGTAACAGTAGAAAAACTTTCAAAACTACGAACAGCGTTTAAAAAAGAAGGAACAGTTACTGCAG
>JAJOKQ010000052.1:0-4627 GCA_021129785.1 Clostridiales bacterium
TAGTGTTATTACATTTTGTCCCATTCCCAATATAAAAACACCTGCTCCAAGCAACATAATAGTTGTAAGCATTACGTGCATTTTTTTAAAGTCTGCTTTAATCCCTGCCATATAAATACCTGCCATAATTCCGCCAATTCCAGCAATAGCTAGAACAATTGCAAGTGCAGTTTTGCATATATATTATTACATTTACTTTTATAAAAAACAAGCAATAACTATAGGTTATCAAAAGTTTGAGCATTAAATTTTTCATAAATATTTTTACTAGTATTTCTGGTATCAATCATTTTCCGTCTAAAATATGTTTGTTTATTTTTAGATAGTCAAATCCAGAAACAATAGTAACTACTACAACTATTCCTTGCATAATGCTATCAGCAGGGAATCCAATTAACTCAAATGGAAAGTTATCTAGGAGTATTATAATAATTGTAGTCACTTGAGTTACCGTTTTCAGTTTTCCCCACCAACTCGCGGCAATTACAAGACCTTCTGATGCTGCTACAGCTCTTAGAATACTAATGGTAAGTTCTCTACCTATTATAATAAATACGACCCAAGCTGATATTCTGGCCATTTCTACTAATGATATTAAAGCTGCCGAAACAAGCAATTTATCTGCAAGAGGATCCATTAATTTTCCAAAGTTCGTAACCATTTTTCTTTTTCTTGCTATGTACCCATCTAGCGAATCTGTAAGAGCAGCAACAATAAATATAAAGGCTGCAATTTCACCACCGTACGGAACTCTACTCAATAACGTTACCATAAATAGCGGAATCAATAAAATTCTAGCTATTGTGATTTTATTTGCTAGGTTCATATACTTCCTCTCCCATCAAATCATATTCTATAGCATTATTAATTGCAACAGTTACTATGTTACCAATGTTTCTTGAAAACCTAGAATAAAAGTATACAGCTCCATCAATCTCAGGGGCATCGGCACTAGTTCTTCCCAAATACTCATTGTTTTCTAATACTTCTTCTATGATAACATCAAATGTTTTTCCTGTCTTCATTTTATTATTATTCAATGAGATAGTTTGTTGAATTTCCATAATCCTTTTTCTTCTCTCTTCTTTAACTTCCTCGTCAACTTGGCAGTCAAAAGTTTCAGTCAAAGTACCTTCTTCTTTTGAATAAGAGAACACACCCAGTCGGTCAAATTTGCTCTCTTGAACAAAAGCCTCTAAATCATCAAAATGCTCTTGGTCTTCACCTGGAAAACCTACAATTAATGTATTTCTAATTGTAATATCTGAAATTTTGTCTCTTAATTTTTAATTACTTTAACTAGCATTTTTTTGTAGATCTTCTATTCATTTTAGACAATATTTCATCGCTAGAATGTTGTATTGGCATGTCAATATAATTACAGACCTTCTCACACTTCGCTATGGTGTCAATCAACTCGTCAGTTATCATTTCTGGGTATGCATATAAAAGTCTTATCCACCTTATTCCTTGTAATTCATTAAGCTGTTTAAGCAGCTCAGGTAACATTAGTTTATCATATATGTCTATGCCATACCTCGTCGTATCTTGTGCAACTAAAATAATTTCTTTTACTCCAGCTTGGCTTAACTTTTGTGCTTCTTCAACTACATTTTCCATCTTTCTACTTCTATATTTTCCTCTAAGAGTAGGTATTATACAATATGCACAAATATTATCACAACCGTCAGATATCTTTAGATAGGCTGTATGTTTCGGAGTAAGTAATTTTCTTGGCAAAGCCTCAGGAATAGTTCTACTAATATCCCCTGCTTTAATTACTACACCATCTCCTTTCTCTTGATCTAACACTTCAATTCCTGAATTTATCGCATCTACAATTTCGTTAACGTTTCCTGTTCCTACAATCACATCAATTTCAGGAAGTTCTTTTTTTAATACCCCCTGATATCTCTCTGCAAGACATCCTGCTACTACTAATAATTTCAGCTTATTATTCTCATGTATTTACTATTACAATTTCTGCATCATGAGGGTCGTCTGATAATGTAAATCCATCCTTTTTCACTAGACCTAACATAGTTTCTGAGTCTATTAGGTTTTTAGGACATCCTAAGGGCTCTAAGTACACTGCCAATTTCATTAATTTGTTACTACTTCTTCATTTTTTATTTTTGACTTTTCTTCTTTTGTTAATAACACACGTCTTGGCTTGCTTCCTTCATGCGGGCCAACAATGCCTTTTTCTTCAAGATCATCAATTATTCTTGCTGCTCTATTGTATCCAATTCTTAATTTTCTTTGTAACATTGATACAGATGCTTGTTGGTGATTTACAACTAAATCAAGTGCTACATAAAACATGTCATCTGTTACATCTTTATTAAACGAATTTTTCTCTTCTATTTTATTAATAATTTCAGATTCATATACAGGACTATTTTCTTGATCCTTTATAAAAGTCAAAACTGATTCAATTTCCTCTTCTGAAACGTATGCTCCCTGAATTCTAACAGGTTTGCTCGCACCAGCTGGGTAAAATAGCATATCTCCCTTGCCTAATAGTTTCTCTGCTCCACCCATATCAAGTATTGTTCTTGAGTCTGTAACAGAAGTTACAGAAAAGGCAATTCTTGAAGGAATATTTGCTTTTATAATCCCAGTAATAACATCTACCGATGGACGCTGAGTTGCTATAATCATATGTATTCCTGATGCTCTTGCCATTTGTGCAAGTCTACATATACTATCTTCAACTTCATTAGCTGATGCCATCATTAAGTCAGCCAATTCATCGATTATTATAACTATAAAAGGTAATTTTTCTTCAATATTTTTAGAGTTGTATGAATTTATATCTTTAGTTCCTGATTCTGCAAACAAATTATATCTTCTTGTCATTTCTTGAACTGCCCAATTCAAAGCTCCAGTAGCTTTTTTAGGGTCAGTAATAACAGGAATTAGCAAATGTGGCATCCCGTTGTATTGATTCAACTCTACTACTTTCGGATCAATTAAAATTAGCTTAACATCGTCAGGGTCAGCTTTAAATAATATGCTTAAAATGATTACATTAATGCATATACTCTTCCCTGATCCAGTTGCGCCGGCTACTAACATATGTGGCATTCTACTAATGTCGGCAATTACTGCATTTCCAGAAATGTCTTTTCCCAGAGCATAAGGGATATTAAAAGTAGATCTTTCATAGTTTTTAGAATCTATAACTTCCCTTAAGCCAACAGTGGAAGTGTCTTGGTTTGGAATTTCAATACCTATTGCTGCTTTACCTGGTATTGGTGCTTCTATTCTAATTGATGGCGCAGCTAAATTTAGTGCAATATCATCGCTTAAATTAACTATTTTACTTACTTTTACACCTGCATAGGGTTGTAGTTCATACCTAGTTATTACTGGTCCTTTGCTAACTTGTATTACTTTTGCCTTAACTCCAAAGTTTTCAAGAGTTTCTTCTAAGATTTTTGCTTGTTTGATAATATTTTTTTTGTCATATGAGCTAGAATTAGATTCTGCTTTATTCAATAATTCTATACTTGGAATAATATATTCAATTTTTTTCTCTTGAGCTAAGCTATCCATCTCTAATTGAATTACTTCGCCTTCTTTATCATTCGCACGAGTGTCATTTTTTCGTTTTAGTTTTTCCACTTTATTATCTGCTTTTGTATATGATTCATTAAAAGCAAGAATTTTGATTTCTTCCATACTATTAGTGTCTTGTATGTTTTGGGTCTCTATATTTTCTGATGAATCAGTAGACATACTAACATTGACATTAGAAGTTTTACTGCCTACTCTTTTTATATTACTATTCTTGCTTTTAGATATATATATATATTCAATTGTAATATTTTTGATATATAACAAGCATTTCAAAGAAAAAGTCTTTACAAATAAAATAATCGAAAGTAAAGATATCTTGGTATAAATCAAAACTGAAATTATAAAAATGCTAATTAGTAATACATAAGTACCTGTTATTCCTATCAATTGTACAAGAATATATGCTATTGAGTTACCAATAACACCTCCAGCTACTCTTTCTAAACCCAATAAATAATATGCTTCAATACTCTTATTAAAAGACAAAGCAAATACGCCCTCTAATAGTTCTATGTCTCTAAGTGAAATAAAGATTAGCAAACAGAAATATTGCAAAGAAAAAAATACTATGTTCTTACGACTATTCCAATAGTGAGAACTAATAAAGATTAATGCCCCGCTTAGAATTACAATATATGGTATCACAAGAGCTGCAGAGGAAAATGAACCTAATAGGATACTTTTTATTCCTTCGCCTATCTTGCCTGCACCAAATCCTTGAATACTAATTAATATCATTATACCTAGTGCTATTATAAATATTCCTTTAACCTCATTGCTAAATTGAAATTGTTCTAATTGTTCTAATTGTTTCTCTATTTTCCTTTTATTCTTCTTTTTTTTTGGCATATTGTCACCTCGAATATCTTTAATTTCTACAAATATTCTATTACCTTTAAAAAAATATTTTTCATTAATCAAAGCGCAGTTAATGCTGCGCTTTGGTTGGTTGTTTATCTAATTATACACTATTTTACTAAACTCTTCAATTACTATTTTCTAGTCTGAAAAATGCTTTAATTCTTCAAATCTTTTTGTTCTA
>JAJOKQ010000052.1:4727-29092 GCA_021129785.1 Clostridiales bacterium
CCCCTTTGCAAACTATTCTACATTACTCACTACTACAGAAGCAAAATTATCTAGATCAATTACTTTAGTAATTATTTCGTCGATACTGTTCATGTCAATATTGTCAATATTCTTTATAATCTCTTTTGGCGAGTATATTTTGTTTAGAAGAAGCTCTGACTTTCCAATTGAAGACATTCTACTGCTAGTACTCTCTAAACCTAGAATATAATTTCCTTTTAACTGCTCTTTAGTTTTATTTAATTCATTCGTTGTTATTCCATTATTAACAAGCTCTTTTAATTCAGCAAATATTAAATCTCTTACTTTACTCAATTGGCTAGAGTTAGTCCCTGCATAAATGTTTAAAGATCCTCCATTTTTATAAATAGATGGGTATGAATATATAGAATAAGTTAGACCATTTTCTTCTCTAATCTTTTGAAAAAGTCTAGAGCTCATACTACCACCTAAGAGGTTATTTACAACTAAAAGCGGATAATGCTCTTTTTTATCAAGTAAAGAAACTCCCTTAAAGCCAAGGCAGTAATGTGTTTGTTCAATATCTTTTATTTTACTTACTTGTTTAAAGTTATATGTGACTTCGTCTATTTTTTGCCCATTTTTTTTACTGGGCTTCATAGCACCAAATTTCCTTTCAATTTCTTCGATTAATCTGTCTTCTTCAAAGTTTCCAGCTACCGAAATCACAATATTTTCAGGCACGTAATAATCTTTCATGTACGATAGCAGAGACTTTCTATCTAAAGCAGAAAGACTGTTTCTTGTACCAATTATAGACATTCCTAATGGATGATTACTATATAGTGTTTGTGATAACATGTCCTGGGATAAGTCTTCTGGCGAATCCTCATACATGCTTAATTCTTCCATTATTACACTTCTTTCTTTCTCAATTTCTATTTCTTCAAACTTTGAATTAAGAAGAATGTCCGATAAAAGATCTATTGCAAGTTTATAATGCGAATCAAGAACTTTAACGTGATAACACGTGCATTCTTTGCTTGTAAATGCATTTATATGCCCACCGATATTGTCGATTGTATTTGCAATATTCTTAGCATCTCTAGAATCTGTCCCTTTGAATAACATATGTTCTATAAAATGAGATGCTCCATTACTTATTTTGTTCTCGTTTTTTGATCCTACTTCTATCCATACACCAATTGAAATCGAGTTTACATATGGAATATGTTCTGTTACTACTCTAATACCGTTTTTTAAGTTAAATCTTTTGTATAGTTTGTCTAGCATGATGCTCAAATCCTCTCTCAGTCAAATTTATTAGTATTCGTTTAATAATAACACACTGTCTATCATCAATTATATTATAGTAATAATATCAATGCAATACATCACTTACCCTGCCAACTTCTATTCCCTTATCGCGAAATGAAACAATCAATAGTATCAATAGATCATAGAATAGTTCTATACCCAAGTTGACTAGCTGCTAAAAGGGTGTTTTTATTATAGGCACCTGATGGTGGTGAAAAAAGCAACGATTATTAAAATAATCGCAATTACAATAACTAGTGTTTTTTTTCTGATGATAACTAGCACAAAAGATCATCCCCTTATTAATAAGACGTTACAATATAATATTCTTAATAACTAAAGTTATGCTCTTTTGGGTGTAAAAAAACATAAACCTTCTTGGTTTATGTTTTTTGCTACTTATCTTCTTTTTTTCTCTCATTGAAGGATTGTTTCGGCAGTAGTACTTTCCTCGACAAACTAATTTTTCCCTGCGGGTCAATCTCTAAAATTTTCACATCAATTTCCTGACCTTCAGATAAAACATCTTCAACTTTATTTATTCTCTCCCTGGCAATATGTGAAATATGCACTAAACCTTCTTTGCCTGGCAATATCTCTACGAAAGCACCAAAGTTCATAATTTTTATTACTTTTCCTTTGTATACTTCGCCTACCATAGGGTCCTTGACAATATTTTCGATTATCGCTTGAGCATTTCTACCTGACTCTTGGTCTGGTGCAGAAATGAATATTGATCCATCATTTTCTATGTCAATTTTAACACCTGTTTCATCAATGATTTTATTGATAACTTTTCCACCTGCGCCAATAACGTCTCTAATTTTGTCAGCATCAATTTTCATTTGAATTATTTTAGGTGCATAAGGTGAAAGTTCTGCTTTTGGCTCTGAAATTAAATCTTTCATTTTATCAAGAATGAATAGTCTCCCTACTCTTGCTTGCTCTAGAGCAGTCTGTAAAATTTCTCTGCCTATTCCTTTGATTTTAATATCCATTTGAATTGCTGTTATGCCTTTTTCCGTGCCTGCTACTTTAAAATCCATGTCTCCTAAGAAATCTTCCATTCCTAAAATATCTGACAAAACAGCAACTTTTTCTTCTTCTTTAATTAAACCCATTGCAATCCCAGCAACCATATTCTTTAGTGGAACTCCTGCATCTAGCATTGCTAATGTACTACCACA
Organism: Clostridiales bacterium; assembly: GCA_021129785.1. Classification (GTDB taxonomy): domain Bacteria; phylum Bacillota; class Clostridia; order Peptostreptococcales; family NVVX01. Next base: position 7,193 of record JAJOKQ010000052.1, read on the forward strand.
CACACTTGCCATTGATGATGAGCCATTTGAACTAAGTACTTCAGATACTAATCTAATAGTATAAGGAAATTCATCTCTGCTTGGAATCATTAGTTCTAATGCTCTTTCTGCTAAAGCTCCATGACCAATTTCTCTTCTTCCTGGCCCTCTCATAAATCCAGTTTCCCCTACGCTAGATGGTGGAAAGTTGTAGTGATGCATATATCTCTTCGATTCATCATCGCCTAGCCCGTCAATTGTTTGCATATCGCCTAATGTTCCTAAAGTTGCTACTGTCAGCACTTGAGTTTGTCCTCTAGTAAACAAAGCTGTTCCATGAGTTCTAGGAAGTAGTGAAATTTCACAAGTTATTTCTCTAATTTCATCTAATTTTCTACCGTCTGGTCTAATACCTTCATCCAAAATCATTTTGCGAATTTCTTCTTTTACAATCTTTCCAAGTAGGTCACTAATATCTTTTAGCTGGTCTTCATACTCAACAGCAAAAAAATCTTTAGCTTCTTTTTTAACTGTATCAATATTATTGTTTCTTTCTGTTTTTTCTTTCGTCTTAATAGCCTCTATAAGTTTAACTGTAGCAAATTCACGAACTTTAACCTCAATATCTTCGTCAATTGTGTTAGCGCTATATTTTACTTTTTCTTTTCCTACTTCACTAACGATTTCTTCAATGAATCCGACGATTTTTTTGATTTCATCGTGCGCTAGCAAAACACAATCTAAGATCTGCTCTTCTGTTAATTCATTAGACATTGCTTCAATCATCATAACTGCATCTTTTGTTCCTGATACAACTAAGTGTAAATCTGAAGCTTCACTTTCTTCACTTGTTGGATTTACGATAGCTTTACCGTCTATCATTCCAACAATAACAGCAGCAGTCGGCCCCATAAAAGGTATGCTTGAAATTGAAAGCGCGATTGATGAACCTATCATAGCAAGAATTTCAGGTGCACAGTCTTTGTCTACTGACTGAACACTCGCAATAACTTGTACATCATTACGATATCCTTTTGGAAACAATGGTCTAATTGGTCTATCAATCAGCCTTGCTGATAATACCGATTTTTCAGAAGGTCTTCCTTCTCTTTTTATAAAACCTCCTGGAATTTTACCAACTGAATACATTTTTTCAGCATATTCAATACTCAGCGGGAAAAAATCAATTCCATCACGTGGCTTTTTAGAAGAACACGCTGTTACTAATATCACGGTGTCTCCATATTTTACTGTGCAAGCTCCATCAGCAAGAAGCGCCATTTTGCCTACTTCAACCTCAAAAGCCTTTCCGGCAATTTCAGTTTTAAAAATTTTATGCATTTTGTTTCCTCCCTTCGAAATTAAATAGTTAAAACTCCTCTATTTTCATTCTATATAAATTAATTTAGTCAAAACTACGTCAAATTAAATTATTCTAAACAATGTTAGAATTCAATAATAGAGCGGGTTTCCCCGCTCTTACTACTATTTTCTTAATCCTAATTTTTCAATTAAATCTCTATATCTTTCTACATCTTTTCCTTTTACATACTTAAGCAAATTTCTTCTTTTTCCTACCATCTTAAGTAATCCTCTTCTTGAATGATGATCTTTTTTATGTGTTTTAAGATGATCATTTAAATCATTGATTCTTTTTGTAAGCATGGCTACTTGAACTTCTGGAGAACCAGTGTCAGTCGCGTGTATCTTATATGAATCAATAATGGCTTTTTTTTCTTCTAAATTCATTATTTCCACCTCCTTATTTTCTATCCCCAAATTCTAAGTAAATGTTGGTGAATCAAGATACTGAGAAATGGTTCTTTAACAACTGTTATTTTATCACACCTTAAGAGGAATGTAAATATTTTTTAACATTTTCTACATCTAGGCGCATTTGATTTTTCAAGTCATCTATATTATTAAATCTAATTTGTTCTCTAATACTTTTAACAAATGCAATACCTATTTTTTTATCATACAAATTCCCATCATAGTCTAATATGAACGTTTCGACAGATACATTCTCAGCCGAAAATGTAGGGTTTTTTCCTATGCTAGTTGCGCCTATGTAAGTATTTCCTTCAATACTTACATATGTCGCATATACACTTTCTTTGGGAAGAATTTGCTTTTTTTCTATAGAAATGTTTGCTGTAGGAAAGCCTATTTCCCTTCCTCTACTTTTACCTCTTACAACCGATCCTTCAAGCGAGAAATACCGTCCAAGGAATCTTTTGGCCTTCTTCATTTTACCTTCGCTTATATATTTTTTAATAATTGAGCTGCTTACTTTCTCACCTTCAATTTTTATAGGTTCTATAACATATAACATAAAATTGTATTTCTTGCTTAACTCTCTTAGTAAACTTACATCTCCTTCACCTCGAAAACCAAAACGAAAATCAAAACCCACTACAACTATCTTAGCATTTAGTCTTTTAAGTAGAACTTCTTCTACAAATTCTTCTGGTTTTTGATTCATGATTTTTTTATCAAATTTTTCATACACTACCGTATCAATGTTAAGCGACTCAAAAATCCTATTTTTAATATCAAAATTTGTAATTTGTATAGGGGTAGTATTGTTAATTATTGATAAAGGATGGTTATCAAAAGTATAGACGCAAGATTCAAGTTTACATGTATTTGATTTATCAACTAATGTGTTTAGTAGCTTTTGGTGCCCAGTGTGAATACCATCAAAATTCCCCAGAGCAACACCTCTAGTCTTTTCACTATTAAGTTGTACATTTTCTCTGATTATATTCATAAAATACTCCTTTTAATCATATGTATAAAAAACTAAACAAATAGTTTCGAAAATTTTATATAGTCTTTGCCTTCACTATCTTTTTTCATAGATGCAATTCCTATAAACTTGCTTTCAAGATAAATTTTTAAAATGTCCTCTGTTACAATGTTAGGCTCTCTACTTAAAAAGTCTAAATATGAAATCCTAGCTCCATTTAGAGCCAGTTTCGCTACCCTTGGATTGATATCTATTCTGCCTAAATGCAGTAGTGGAAAATCTATAGGTAGTATATATTTCTCTGCATTCTGTCGAAATTCCTCTAAAACTACAGATGTAGATAAGTCAAATGGTCCAGTTTTTGTTCTAAGAAGAAATGACATTATTCCACCGCATCCTAATTTTGCACCTATATCATGACACAAAGTTCTTACATACGTCCCTTTTGAGCATGTTACATCAAATAGAACTTTATTATCTTTTAAATATATTATCTCGATAGATTCAATATGCACTAAGCGAGATTTTCTCTCAACTTCAATACCTTCTCTTGCTAACTCATACAGCTTTTTACCATTCATTCGTACTGCTGAATACATTGGGGGTGTCTGCATATAATCACCTTTAAAACTTAAGATTGCATTTCTAATTGTTTCTACGTCAAAGTCAGTTTCCTTCTGTTTGCTGATGACACCATAACTATCTTGAGTGTCCGACGTAAGACCTAAAGTTAGCTCAGCTCTATAACTCTTAACAGAATCTAATATAAACTGAGAAACTTTAGTTCCTTGACCAATACAGATAGGAAGCACACCTGCTGCGTTAGGATCTAACGTGCCTGTATGCCCTACTTTTTTCATGTTTAACGTTTTTCTAACGAATGAAACCACGTCATGCGACGTCATTCCTGGTGGTTTTAGTATATTTATTACTCCGTCCAATTCATCTCACCGCTTATTTGTGTTAGTTTATTAATTTCAAAGGATTTTTTTACTGCATCTTTTAGCTTTACTTTTACTTCATCTAGACTTCCAGAAATAACTGCACCTGCAGCTTTTACATGCCCACCGCCGTTGAACTGATTGACTAGATTATTTACGTCAAAGTGCTTTTTTGAACGAGCGCTTATTTTCACTTTGTTTTTTTCAAATTCATACAAAGTAATAGCAACTTCTACTCCTTTAATATCACGTGCATAGTTGATCATACCGTCAGTGTCTAAGTACGTCGCCTTATATTTAAGCAACTGTTTATCAGTAAAGCAAATAATAGCAAGCCTATTGTCAAGATAGAATTCAATACTTTCAAGTACATTACCTAACAGTTTTACCGAGTTCAAGCTCTTACTTTGATGAAGATGATAAGATATGTTCTCAATATCAACTCCCTGCTCTAGCAGCTTTGAAGCTATATAAAAAGTTTTTGACGTTGCATTTACGTATGTAAAGTTGCCAGTGTCAGACATTAATCCAGTATGTAAACATGTAGCTATATCTTTGTCAACTTTAATCTCTAAGTCATTTTCTATAACATTATAGATAATTTCACTCGTAGAAGATGCCTCTAGGTCTACAATATTTATATCTCCAAAATAGTCGTTACTTACATGATGGTCAATATTTATAATCATATTGCTAATTGCAAATAGTTCTTCTCCATGTTTTACTCTACTTTTGCTCCCACAATCAAGTACAAAACAAATATCAAATTGAGTATGCTTTGCAACGTCAAACACTACAAGATATTCTTTACCTGGTAAGAAAGAAAAATTCCCAGGTAAAGAATCATTTAGTATTATTTCAACTTGTTTATTCATTTTTTTAAGTGCTAACCCTAAGGCTAATATAGAGCTAACGCTGTCTCCATCAGGATTAACATGTGCAATGATTGCAATTTTATGATTTTCGTTGATAATCTCTAGTAATTTACTCATTGCTCTTGTCCGTATTTTCTTCATTTTCTTCACTAGAATTAATCTCATTGGCTTCTCTATATTTAGATAGCTTCTCAAAGATTTCAAAACTCTTTTGAATTGAAGTATCCATTTTAAAAATAACTTCTGGTACAATACGCAACTTAATTTTACGCCCTATTTCTCTTCTTAAATAACCACTTGCTTTTTTAAGTGCTTCTAATGTTTCTCTTTGCTCTTTATCTGATCCAAGCACAGAAATATAAACTGTAACAAAACTAAGATCCCTCGTTACATCTACGTCAACAATACTAGTCATAGATGCAATTCTAGGGTCTTTCAGATCCGTTCTAATTGTGCTACTTATTACTTTTTTTACCTCTTCATTTATTCGGCTAGCTCTAGGATATGCCATATCAATCACACTTTCTATTGTTTTTATTGTTACTTTTTCATGCTTTTTCTTTCTTTTTCTTTCATTTGATAAGCTTCAATAACATCTCCGTCTTTTACATCATTAAAGTTCTCTATTCCTATTCCACATTCGTAGCCTGTAGCAACTTCTTTAGCATCATCTTTAAATCTTTTAAGTGAGCTAATACTTCCTTCGTGAATAATTATTCCGTCCCTTACAAGTCTTACTATTGCATTTCTCAGAATTTTACCTTCAGTTACGTAGCAGCCGGCAATAAGCCCTATGTTAGGAACTTTGAAGGTTGCTCTAACTAATGCCTTACCTAATTCTTCCTGATAATACTCTGGGTCTAACATTCCAATCATCGCAGACTCAATATCATTAATCGCATCATATATTACTCGATACATCCTTAGATCCACATTCTCTGTTCTAGCTAGAGTAGTTGCAGATGAAGTTGGTCGTACGTTAAATCCAATTATTATAGCATTTGATGCAGCCGCTAACATAACATCAGATTCAGTTATTGCACCTACTCCACCATGTATTGATTTAATAGCCACTTCTTCATTTGAAAGTTTATTTAGTGATTGTATAACTGCCTCAATAGAACCTTGAACATCAGCTTTTACAATTACGTTTAGCCCTTTAAGTTTCCCATCTTTCATTTGCCCAAACAGCGCATCTAAGGAAATACGTTGGCTTTTCTTTAAATTGTCTTCTTTAATTTTATTCTTTCTTTTTTCCACAGTTTCTCTTGCTTTTTTATCTGTATCCACTGCTAATAAGGTGTCGCCTGCTTCTGGGACTTCTGATAAGCCATTAATCTCGACAGCCGTTGCAGGCCCAGCAATTTTAATTCTTCTACCTTTATCGTTAACCATTGCTCTAACTCTTCCGCAAGTTGTTCCAACTACTACAGAGTCACCTATTCTAAGAGTTCCGTTTTGTATAAGAACAGTTGCGACTGGCCCTCTTCCTTTGTCTAGGTGAGCTTCAACTACTGTGGCAACAGCAGGTCTCTTAGGATTTGCTTTTAAATCTTCCATTTCTGCAACAATTAGAATCATCTCTAAAAGTCCATCAATGTTTAGTTTCTTTAAAGCTGAAACTTCAACACTTATTACGTCGCCGCCCCATTCTTCTATAAGAATTCCATGCTCACTTAATTCTTGCTTTACTCTATCAGGATTTGCACCTTGTTTATCAATTTTGTTTATTGCAATAATTATAGGTACTTGTGCCGCCTTTGCATGATTTATAGCTTCAATAGTTTGTGGCATAACACCATCATCTGCAGCTACAACTAAAATAGCAATGTCTGTTACTTTTGCACCTCTGGCTCTCATTGACGTAAAAGCTTCATGCCCTGGTGTGTCAAGGAAAACAATTCTTTTACCGTTTATTGTCACCTCAGAAGCTCCTATATGTTGGGTAATTCCGCCAGCCTCTTTTTCAGTAATCTTAGTCTCTCTTATAGCATCTAGTAAAGATGTTTTTCCATGATCAACGTGTCCCATAACAGTAACAACAGGTGGTCTTTCAACTAAATCGCATTCATCATCTTCACATATGCTAATATCATGTACTTCTTCTTCAGATTCTTCTAATAGTTTCACATCAGTTTCATATTCAGCTGCAATTTGCACACAAGTTTCATAATCAATTTCATTATTTATCGATGCCATAACTCCTATGTTTATAAGTTTAAATATTACTTCATTAACTTTTTTCCCTAGTAATTTTGCAAAATCTTTCACTATAATCTTATTATTTACTGTAATTGTTTTATTAGAGCTTTCTTTTATCTCTTCTTTTTTAATAGATATATTTATGTTTTTCGCATCCTTTTTTTGTTCAGTTTTTTCAACTTGATTTTTTTTAGTTTCACTATTCTCTTTTATGATAGTCTTTCCTCCAGTCAATAATTCTATAACAATTTCTGCTTCTTCATCACTTAATGAGCTCATGTGATTTTTTACTTCAATTGACAAATCACTAAGATGCTCTATTAATTTTTTGCTGCTAATCTCTAAATCTTTAGCTAATTGATACACTCTTAGTTTTGACATGCTTACACCCCCAAAATTTAATTTTATTATACTTTATCAATGTATTCAATCAATTTTTTTGCAAATCCTCGATCTTTTATGGCGATAGTAGCTCTGTCGCTCTTTCCTATGTTGTCCCCTAATGAGCTCTTACTTCCATATATTCTATATGGTATATTTCTATGATTTGCTTTGTTTTTAAATAGTTTCTTAGTATTTTCTGAAGCATCTTCTGCAACTATTACTAGATACACAGAATTTTTTTTAATATGAATTAAGCAAGTACTCTCACCAGTAACGACATTTCCTGATTTCATTGCAAAACCTAGCATTGAAAAAAGTTTATCCTTCATGTTTTTTTATCTCCAATTCCATTTTGCTATATACTTCGTCTGGCACTTGTTTCTTAAATACTCTGTTTAAAGCTTTTTTATTTTTTGCCTTTTCAAAACAGTCACTGCTGTAGCAGACATAGGCTCCCCGTCCATGCTTTTTACCAGTATTGTCAATAGTAATTTCATCTGCTTTGTTACAAACTACTCTAAGCAGTTCTTTCTTCTGCTTCATTTCATTACAACTAATACATTTTCTAAGTGGAGCTTTCTTCTTCATCAGGGAGGTTCACCTCACTAACAACTTGCGATTCACTCTTTATGTCAATTTTCCATGATGTTAGTTTTGCTGCTAATCTTGCATTTTGCCCTTCTTTCCCAATTGCCAGTGACAGTTGATAATCAGGCACAATTACTCTAGCTGTTTTAGAAGATTCATCAATCTTTACCGCAATAACTTTAGCGGGCTTTAGCGCATTTGATATAAATAGAGCAGGATCTTGACTATACTCAATAATGTCAATTTTCTCTCCTCGTAGTTCATCTACTACTGACTGAACTCTATTTCCTTGCGCTCCAACACAAGCACCTACAGCATCTACATTTTTATCTTTTGTCTCCACAGCAATTTTTGTTCTAGAACCAGGTTCTCTTGATATACTTTTAATTTCTACTGTTCCCTCGTGAATTTCAGGCACTTCAAGTTCAAACAGTCTTTTTATTAATCCTGGGTGAGTTCTTGAAATAGTTATTTGTGGACCTTTTGTTGTATTTTTAACTTCAGTTATATAAGTTTTGATACGATCACCATGATTATATTTATCGCTTGACATCTGCTCACCCTGCGGCAATATAGCTTCGACTTTCCCAATATTAACAAATACAGTTCCCTTTGAAATTCTTGCTACTTTTCCAGTAATAATGTCTGATTCTCTGTTAACAAATTCTTCGAATATTACCATGCGTTCAGCTTCTCTAATTCTTTGTACTACAACTTGTTTTGCAGTTTGTGCAGCAATTCTACCAAAGTTTTTTGGTGTAACTTCATTTTTTATTATATCTTCAAGCTCATAATTAGGGTTTATATCCTTAGCATCCTCTAGTGATATTTCTAATAAATCATCCTCAACTTTTTCTACTACCTGCTTTTGTGAGTATACATTTATAGAGCCTGTATCTTGATTAATTTCTACTTTAACATTTTGTGAAGTCCCAAAATTTCTTTTGTAACTTGAAATCAATGCGGCTTCAATTGTGTCGATTAATATCTCTTTTGCTATCCCTTTATCTTTTTGAATTTGTTCAAGCACACTGATAAATTCAGTATTCATTCAATAATTCCTCCCTAAAATTTAATAGCTAATCTTGTTAATGCTACTTGCTCTTTTTCTATCTCAAGCACTTTATCATCTTCAAATTTAATGCTAATTTTCCCATCAAATAACCCTATTAGTTCTCCTTCAATCCTCTTACTGCCTTCGATTGGTTTATACAACTTCAACTCTACAATTTTACCCTCATATTTAATGAAGTCACTTTCCTTCTTTAAAGGTCTATCTAGTCCTGGAGATGACACCTCTAAAAAATAGCTTTCTTCAATAGAATCTAGTTCATCAAGCTTAGCACTTATCTGTTTGCTCACCAACTGACAATCATCAAGTGAAATTCCACCTTCTTTATCAATGAATACTCTTAAATACCTAATCGGTCCTTCTTTCTTAAACTCCACATCAACCAACTCAATGTTCTCATCATCCGTTATCGGTTTAACAATCTCCTCAACTAATTTTTCTACCTTATTTTGTCCCACAATCGTACCTCCTTTCTTTAATATATTCTCCATATACTATCAATACTATTTTAACAGAATATTTTTATTAAAATCACATATATATGTATTTTTACTATAAATAACACGAAAGAGTGGGCGAAATCCCACTCTTAGTCTTAAAAATATGTATGCATACATGATAACACAAGAAATCTGTTGTGTAAATAGAATTCGTTGATTATTCTCTCAAAAATGAATCAAAAATATTTCTTGTGTGATGCATTACATGTTTGCAATTTAATACATCGATCCAATAAGCATAAATTTTCTTATATCTATATGCTTATCACCTAATTGGACAAACGCCACTTTCACATTCAGTGGAATCTGATATATCAAATGATTCTCCTTTTTCATATCTTCCAATCAACGAAGGATTGAATGGTTTCATTAAACTAATTCTTCTTTTGTATTCTTTCTCGTCAATGCTCTCATAAGGCATGTCCTCGTAAAAATTATCTGACAAAGAAATAAATGATACTGCAACTATTCTGTCCCAATTGTTATAAACAAATTCTTCTACATTTGCCCACTCGTGGTCTCGCACATGTACAGTAATGGATGTGTTATGATCTACGAAACACTCTTGGTACATTAAGTATCTTTCAAGTTGTTCAATCGCAGACACATCATTTTTCGTCTTTCCTTCTGGTGATTTGCAAGGAAATTCAATAAAGACTGTGTTTGCTTTTCCTTTATCTTTAAATACTGGATAGTCGAGCTTTCTACACACTTTCACTAGTGGATCGGTGTCCGAGATTCTAATTCGTCTTATATAGTACGGACTATGTGCATAGTGTATTCCACTTGAAACCTGAGGTAAATTCGACTGTGTTCCCTCTGGCTTAATAGCTGTAGTTCTCTTAGGCCTTGGAAGTCCCAAACTGTCTGCATAGTTATCTGCTTCACTCTTGACTATTTCTTTTAATTCTGTCAAAAGCTTACGTTCATACTCTAATGTCATGTTTGTGGCATTAACCATGTCTAGCCAGCCCATAAAACTAACACCTAAGAGCCTGTTTTCTTTTTGCACAGTATCCCACTCAGGCAATTCTAAAGTTACACAAGTCATTCTATATGCAATTCTAGCTGCTAATCTAAAAGCCCTTTTTACTCCTTTAATATCTAACTTACCATTTTTTACAAAGCCCATTAAATTTACTGAAGTTAAGTTGCATAAGCCTCTATCTCTAAGCGCTGCTTCTCCGCAAGGGTTAAGTCCTATATCTTCGTTAGTTGCTTCTGGCATGCGCTCTAGTAGAGCAGTTTTATTTATCCAAGCAGGTTCTCCGCTATATCTCATTTTTTCAATTTGCCAATGCAATCTTTCTCTTGTAGGTCTTTTACTATACATTATTGAGTTGTTACTCATTTCTCTATGCGCAATTTCAAGGTTTTTAATCCATTTACCTTCTACTTCTTTGTATAGTTCAGTTTTAGCATTAATACATTCATTGTCATCTGGGCTGATTATAATCATTTGAGCCGTTCTTCTAACTCCACCTGATACTACATTTTCACCTATAGATGTACATATATCTAGAACATTAATTGGTCTTAGTTTTATAGTTTTATTATTCTCAAATCTTAGATTGCTTTTAATTATTTTATCTATTTTTACAAACATTGTTTTAAGAGACTCATACCCAGAAGCAGTTCCACCCATTTTTTTAAGGACTTCCCCTTTTGGTCTTACATTATTATAATTAAACACAATGGTCTTTATATTTCTATATTTATGTGAATACAAAACATTAAAATATGTTTCTATGGCAGACATCCAACCTTCTTTAGAGTCCCCTACAATAATTTTTACAAGACTATTGTTCTTAAAGATAATTGAAGTATTGTCTTCTCTCTCTTTGACAGGAGTTGACACATACTCTTCATGTATAATATCGTAGTCAATCCTTACTCTTGGTAGTTTTTCTATATCTTCTTTTAGGATTCGTAGTCCCACACCTGATCCAATCATAGAAAGATAAAAAATCTCTGAGAATGATTCAAACGAATCCATAATTTTAAAAGCACAATTAAAGTTTGCCATTGGATACTCAAAAGAAACCGGTGTATTTCCTATCCAATTTGTTCTTCCACTCATAAATTGACGAAGGTTAAAAATATTATCATATATTTCTTCGGCTTCTTCTTGTGAGGTCGTAGGTACAAGAGAGCAGTTATAATCAACTATTCTTCTTACCACTTCATACCAAAACTCTCTCCTCCTGTATTCAGGTAAGAATCTTGAATATGTTCTATAGAAAACAAATGTACCAATTGGACTCATAGGATTAGGTAAATGCTTATAATTACTTATAAATTCATCAGTAATTAGTTTCCTATCAGCTGTTTTTAGTACCTTTCGTTCCTTTTGTTTTTGATCTCTATGAAGTATGTAGTTTATTGCTACATCTTGCCTTGGACTACTCATTAGTTTCTCAACAACTAGATCTTGTATCTCCTCTATTTCAATAATATCTTTTGTGAGTATTTCTTCAATTTCACTTGCAATTTCGTTTGCTAGAGCAGAATCAGCTCCTAATTCAGTTAGACGCATTGCACTTAAAATAGCCTTTGCTATCTTACTTTTGTCAAAAGAAACTATTTTCCCAAGCTCACCATTTTTTGGTCTTTTTCTTACCATTACCATACTATCACACTCCTATAAATTGTTATATTACAAGTATTAAAATTTTCCTGCTTATTAAAACAGAGATAACTGATTAGTTTCAGACAGATCTTCCAAACATCCATGTATTTTTAATGCTTCTATCGCTGTTTTTGTTGCTTTTGTTCTTTGCTTTATATCTTCAATTGAAATAAACTCGCTATTTTTAGCTTCTTCTTGTATTTTAATTGCTAGATTATGCCCAAGTCCTTGTAAAGTTTTTAATGGAGGCAAGAGCTTTCCATCTACAATTAAGAATTTTGATGCATCAGATTTATATAAATCTACTTTTAGTAGCTCAATATTTCTTAATAGCATTTCCAATGCAACCTCTAAAACATTTGCAGTGTTTTTTTCTTTTGCTGTTAATTTATTTCCCTGTTTTTCAATTTCTTCAAGTTTAGAGAATATAAATTCTTTTCCTTTAATAATGAAATCAGCATTAAAATCTTCTGCTTTTGTCGTAAAATAAGTTGCATAAAAAGCTTCTGGATGATGAACTTTACAGTATGCTATTCTAAATGCCATCATAACATATGCTACTGCATGTGCTTTTGGAAACATATATTTTATTTTAGTGCATGAGTCAATATACCACGATGGAATCTTATGTTCTTTCATCAAAGAAACATCATCTTCTGTTAATCCTTTTCCTCTACGAACATTTTCCATTATGTTAAAGGCATCCTTTGAAGGCAAGTCTTTTTGCATTAGGTAATTCATAATATCATCTCTTGTAGATATAACATCATTTAGCTGCGCTGTACCTTCTCTAACTAATTCTTGAGCATTGTTAAGCCACACATCGGTCCCGTGAGACAGTCCACTAATTCGTATTAATTCTGCTAATGTACTAGGTTTTGTATCAAGCAACATTTGTCTTACAAATTTTGTTCCAAATTCAGGAATGCCCAGTGTACCTACTTTAACATCAAATCTTTCGTCTTCTATCTCTAGCACTTCTATTCCATTAAATAATTTAAGCGTTTTTTCATCATCTAGTGGTATGTCAGTTGGCTTTATATGAATAAAATCTTCAAGCATTCTTAACATACTCGGTACATCGTGACCAAGTATATCTAATTTTAGCAGCCTTCCACTAATTGAGTGATAGTCAAAGTGAGTTGTAATAACTCCTGATTTAGGGTCGTTTGCTGGGTATTGTATTGGTGTGAATTCATGAATATCATTGTCTTTTGGTACAATCATAACACCACCCGGATGTTGTCCAGAAGTTCTTCTAACGCCGGTACAGCCTAGTGTTAACCTATTTATCTCTGCATTTGACTTGGAAATTTGTTTTTTGTCGTGGTATTTTCTAACAAATCCATAAGCAGTTTTTTGTGCTATTGTTCCTATAGTGCCAGCTCTAAAAACTTTTCCTTTTCCAAAGAGTTCTTCAATGTATTTATGTGCTTCGCTTTGATATTCTCCTGCGAAATTCAAGTCTATATCTGGCTCTTTATCTCCTTCAAACCCAAGAAACACTTCGAATGGTATATCATGCCCTTCTTTATATAACTGATTCCCACATTCAGGACATTTTTTATCTGGCATATCAACCCCCGAACTATACGAGCCATCAGTAATAAATTCTGTATATTTGCACTTATCACAAATATAGTGTGGCGGCAAAGGATTTACTTCTGTTATATCACTCATTGTAGCTGCAAATGAAGAACCTACCGAACCTCTTGACCCTACTAAATATCCATTTTCTTCAGATTTTTTCACAAGCTTTTGAGAAATTATATACATCACTGCGTAACCGTTACTAATAATTGAGTTAAGTTCTTTATCTAATCTTTCTTGAACAATCTGTGGTAATATATCACCGTAAATTCTTTTTGCTTTAGCATTACACATTTCTCTTAATTCATCATCAGAACCTTCAATTTTAGGTGTAAAAGTTCCATCTGGAACAGGCTTTAATTCTTCAATCATATCATTTATTTTACTAGTATTTTCTACAACAACTTCAAATGATTTTTTCTCACCTAAGTAATCAAATTCCTGAAGCATTTCACTAGTAGTTTTTAAATATAGCGGAAAACTGTCTTCTGCATCACTATACCCTTGCCCTGACATAAGAATTCTTCTGAAAATTTCGTCTTTCTCGTCTAAAAAATGCACGTCCCCGGTAGCAACAATAGGTATGTCCAACTGATCTCCGATTGAAATGATTTTTTTATTAATCTTAATCAAATCTTCAAGATTTTTGACTGCTCCTTTTTCAATAAGGTATTTATTATTGTCTAAAGGCTGTATTTCTAGGTAGTCATAGTACTTTGCAATATTAATAATTTCTGATTCTGTCTTGTTTCTTAAAATGCTCTGATACAGTTCTCCAGACACACAAGCAGATCCAAGCATTAAACCTTCCCTGTGTTTATCAAGTACACTCTTTGGTATTATTGGTTTTTTATAAAAATAATCTAAATGCGATGTTGAGACTAAACGGTATAAATTTTTTAAACCTACGTAGTTTTTTGTTAAAATCACTATATGTTTTGTAAATAATTTTTTATAATTAAGCTCTTTTGATAGTTTTTCATTAATATCATAGACTGTAGCAATCTCTTTATCTTTCATCATCTCAATAAAGCGAATAAATATTTTTGCTGTTGCAGTAGCGTCGTCAAGAGCTCTATGATGATTTCCTATTTTAATTCCAAGCTTCTTCGCTACTGTGTTTAACTTATGCCTCTTTAAATCAGGTATAAGCACTTTTGCCAGTTTAATTGTGTCAAACAGCATATTTTCTGTTTTTAAGCCAAGTTTTCTCGCATTTTCTCTTATAAATCCAATGTCAAATTCAACATTATGAGCTACAAGAGGAGCATCTCCAATAAAACTAATAAATTCTGGTAACACTTCTTCGATCTTAGGTGAGTTCTTGACCATTTCATCTGTAATTCCTGTGAGTCCTACAATTTTAGCTGGTATACTATCAACTGGATTAATTAGCTTAGAAAAAGTCTCTACAATGACTGAATTTTTAATCTTTACAGCACCTATTTCAATTATTTTATTATTTAAGGGTGAAAGCCCGGTAGTTTCAATATCAAATACAACAAATTCTTCTTCTAAACTATAATTATTTTTGCACTCAACTATTGTTTCTTCATCATCTACAATATATCCTTCTAAACCATATATAATTTTAACGCCATGCTTTTTCCCAGCCAAAGCTGCATCTGGAAAAGCTTGCACGCTTCCGTGATCTGTAATTGCTATTGCTTTATGCCCCCACTCTCCTGCTCTTTTAACAAGGTCCTCCACACTACAAATCCCATCCATTGAGGACATCTTTGTATGAGCATGCAGTTCAATTCTTTTTTCATCACTTTCGTCAGTTCTTTTTTCTTTTTCTACGCTATTTATATCAGATATCATTATGATATTTTCTCTTAGAAACTTGTCATACACTACTTCTCCTCTAATTTTTAAACATGTACCCACAGCAAAGTAGCTCTCAATATTTTCTTTTTGCTTTTTTCTCTCAAATAATTTAACTACAATTGTGCTTGTGTAATCAGTTATGTTTAGGATATATAGCTTTTTACCACTATTTAATACCTTTGTTTCCTCTGAAACAACGTCACCTTGAATAATTACATTATGATCATCTTGTGTTAAATTGTTAATAATAGTAATTTCTCCACTAATTTTCTTTCCTATAATAACAGATTTATCATTTGTCGTAGAATGGCTTTTCTTATATTTTGTATTGTAGGTTTTGTTAGAGTTATTTGCCCCATTAGTAGGCTTTGTAGTTGATGATATTTTATTTTCTTTTGCAATCACATTTGCGATTTCTGATACTCTTTTTTCTTTTTCCTTTATAGCATTTTCTAATGTTTCATTGTTAGTCGATGCCAAAACAATTTCACACTCTATTTTAATGTCAAAATTATCTCTAAAGTACCTTTCTATTTTCGCTAAAAGACCTCTTTCTTTAGCTTTATTTACAATAATACTTTCATTTTCAGTTATTGTTAACTTGTTATCTGTTACATCCCAAGACAATGTGCTTTTATTCTTATAGAGTGATGGGAAAGATTCTTTAAAAAAGAAAATGATGTTTTCACTGTTTAACTCAATAATTTCTATAACGGAATTAAACTTAATACCGTATTCAAACTTAAATTTCGGTTTTTCAAGTAGTTCTAAAGATTTTTCTAATAAATTAGACACTATCATAAGGTTTTGAAGTTTTACTATTTGCTCAGACTGTAAAAATATCTCGATTTTTTTGCTTTTCTTGTAATACTTAGTTTTTGTTATGTAAGAATCACAATCCAAAAACTTATCAATATTTACCAACTCTAGAAACTTGTTGAAGTTTATCATTTTGTTTTTGTTCATTAAGTCACCCCAATAATTCCTTAAAATGTCCTGCTATAGTTTACATCTTCTCAATTTCATCTAATAGTACATTTAACGCTTTGTCTTTGTCTATTTTTTTAACCAATTTCCCATTTTTAAACAGAGTATAATTAGACACTCCACCCGCAATGCCAATGTCTGCATCTTTTGCTTCTCCTGGTCCATTGACGGAGCAGCCCATAATTGCTACTTTTACTGGTTTTTTTATGTTGCTAAATCTCTGCTCTGTTTCATTTGCTAATGATATTAAATCCACCGTACATCTACCACAAGTTGGACAAGAAATCATTGTAATTTCGTCTTTAATTAATCCTAAAGATTTTAATATTTGTCTACCTACTTTTACTTCTTCAACTGGGTTGCCAGTAAGAGATACTCTTATTGTGTCGCCAATCCCTTGTAGTAGCAAGTTTCCCATTCCTATTGATGATTTAATTGTTCCACTCCAAGTAGTGCCTGCTTCTGTAACTCCAATATGTAGAGGATAATCAACTTTGTTAGAGATGATTTCACATGCCTTAGTAGTTAATTTAATGTCGCTTGCTTTTAAAGAAATTATTATTTTATCATAATTAAGCTTTTCTAAAATTGATACTTGTCTAATTGCACTCTCAACCATAGCCTCTGCAGTAGGAGTACCATATTTTGCGAGTAGTTCTTTTTCAAGTGATCCTGCATTAACACCCACTCGTATTGGAACGTTTTTTTCTTTTGCTGCTAATACAATTTCTTTAACTCTACTATCGCTCCCAATATTTCCAGGGTTTAACCTTAACCCATCAACATTTTGCTCTATAGCTTCTAAAGCTAACTTATAGTTAAAGTGAATATCTGCAACAAGCGGAATCGAAATTTGCGACTTAATGTTAGCAAGTTGATACGCCGACTCTATTGTTGGCACTGCAACTCTTACAATGTCGCACCCTACAGCTTCTAGCTCTTTTATTTGTTTTACTGTATCTTCTACATGTACTGGGTCAAAAGTAGTCATAGACTGCACAGAAACAGGATTTTCTCCCCCTATTTTCACACTACCTAGTTGTACATCTTTTGTTTTTTTTCGCATTTTATACACCTTCTATGTCTTTTCGTCTGAAAAATAAATACCATTTCATTATACCTCTTTTTTCCGAGATTTGAAATAGTATGGTGATAAATTATATTATATTTTGTTTCAGTGGTCTAGAATCGAAGATTCTTTTATATCAGTCTTTAAATTTCTGCAATTTTCCTGTCATTTCTAATGCTCTTTTAACTGCAAATTCAACAGCGGGTATACATATATTCTCTTTCCCACCTTCTTCTAAAAATAAGTTTTTTGCTCCTTCAATCGAAAAATCTGTTCTAACCAAGCCTAAACAAGTTGCTTCTTTATACGCTTCCTTAAAGTCATTAATAAGTCTTTTAGTTGCTTTTGTTGCAGCTTCTTTGCTTTTAGCTTGGTCTTCAACTTGGTTGTAATAGTACTGGCTCAGCATAAGACATGCGCCTGATACAGCACCGCATATTTCTTGATGTCCTCCGATCCCTCCACCAAAACCAGCAGTTAATGCTTCAGCCGCATTCTCATCCATTTCCAAAGCCTTTGCAATCGCCTTCGCTGTCGCTTGTGCACAGTTAAATCCATTATTAAAATGTTGGGTAGCAATTTTGGGATAATTCATGTTTTAATCCTCCTAATTCTTCGGTAGTAATCTGTTGATTTTACAAACAAGTTCTTAATATTTCAGTAAATTCTATTCTTCACTTTGCTTGCTTTGTTCTTTTTTAAATCTTCTCAACGAATTAATGTTTATCATTGGTAGGCTAATTGGTGGATTTAATCCTGTTAAAGATGATACCGCCGTAATATAAGCTCTGTTTAAATGAGATAATGTAGCTACTCCATTTAGTTCTAGAAAGCTTATAAATTGCTCTTCGTCTAATTTCTTGCACTGCAGCACCAATTTTATACTGTTCAAGGTCTGAATGGTGGTCTTTAGAAAATCCGCGTACGATATCAAATTCTGTGAGCTTTTAAATAGTATGGTGTGAAATTGTATTATTTATGAAATGTCCGCACTGCCATTAACATAAAAAATCTTTGCATATTCATCTATATGCTTTATTAAATCCTTGTGTTTTAATGATTCATAATGTATAACATCAAAATAGTATGGTAAAGGCAGTTTTTCATTTAACTCAATACTTATCTGGTTTATAGTCTCTGCTAAAATAGAGTCGCCATAAATTACAATATCAACATCTGATCCGCTTTTGTAGTTGCCGATACTTCTACTCCCAAAAATAGATGCCTTTTCAATTTCTTTTTTTTGCTGTAACGTATAAATAATTAATTTCATGCTTTTTTGTGGTATGCCAAATCTCATATTTTCTTTCCTAACAAACTATGTATTTGTGATATGGCTCCATAATACTCTTCTTTTATTTTTTTTACAGCAAAGTTAAAACGTTCTTCATCATATGTGTGTGCTAGCAGATTTCTTTTTTCTAACATATCCATCCACAGTTCTCCATCTTGAATAAGCTCATAATGAAATGCTTGCTTTATAACCTCTCTTGGAAATTTTGCTTCTACTTCTTGACTTTCTAGATAATCTTTCAATGTTTTCCATGCAAGTTCAAATGTATACTCAAATCTTTGAATTAACCCTTCCTTTTCAAGTACACTCAACTTGTCAAAGTTTTGAATTGCTTTGTGAAACTGATTATATGCCTTATTAAAGTTTTCAAACCTTTGCTTCCATCGAATTTCTTTTGTACTCATTTGACTCATCTCCTGTTTCATTATTCTTTATTTGTAGCTGTAGTAAAGTGCCTTTTTAAATCAGTGTACATAACCAAGTCACAATTACGAGCTAAACTCTCAATTGTTAATTAAACAGCCTAAGAATATCCTTATAAGTAACAAACAACATTAAAGATATTAAAATAACAAAACCAAGAAAGTGAATTCTTCCTTCTTTTTCTGGGTCAATTGGTTTTCCTCTTACTAGTTCTACTAACAAGAATAAGATTCTACTTCCGTCTAATGCCGGTATCGGGAGCAAGTTAATTAGCCCGAGGTTAATGCTAATCATGGCTGCTAAGAATACGACGTCTAACCACCCTGCCCTTGCTGCTTCACCTACTAAAGTAATTATTCCTATTGGTCCAACAACATCTGCATCTCTAGCTTGACCTGTAACAAGTTGTCTAAGGAAGTTGCCCATCTCGCCTATTATTCTCCATACGCTTGCAAATCCATGCCCAATAGCTGGAAGCAAGGCTTTTTCAACGCTTGGTACTATCCCTATCATTATGCGTTTAGTTTCTTCTTCTACAAATGGCTGTATTGTCTTAGTCATTCTACTTTCACCACGTAAAAATACTACTGTGAGTTCTTCGCCTTTTGAGTCAGAAATAACTGAAACAAGTTCATTCCAATCTTTTATCTCGTTATTGTTAATTTCAACTATTTTGTCGCCACTTTGTAGTCCTGCATGTTCTGCTGGTGAGTCTGGCATTGTGCTATCAATTGTAGTGATTGGAAATCCAATACTATAGCTTAAAATGCTAAAAAGAATAATTGCTAAGATAAAGTTCATCATAGCTCCCGCAACTAATATTGCTGCTCTTGCGTACACCGATTTATTATTAAAGCTTCTCTTGTCGTCAGATGCTTCATCTTCACCTTCCATTTTTACATATCCGCCAATTGGCAAAAGTCGTAGCGTGTATTTTGTTTCACCACGTGTAAAGTCTACTATTTTAGGTCCCATCCCAATTGCAAATTCATGTACTTTTACTCCAACAAGTTTTGCTACGCCAAAATGTCCAAGTTCATGAAATGCTATTAATAAACCAAACACTAAAATTGCTACTATTGCTGTTAACATTCTATCACCATCCTATTTTAATTCGTTCATTATCCAATTCCTTACCCACTTATCAACTTCTAACAACTCATCTAATGATGTGTAATCAAAACTGCTATGTTTATTCATAGCCTTTTCTACATATTTTGGTATATCATAAAATGAAATTTCGTCTTTCAAGTATTTGCTTACTAACACTTCGTTTGCTCCATTTAAAACACATGGCATCGTCCCGCCAATTTTTATAGCATCATAAGCTAATTTTAAACATGGGAACCTATCTAAATCTGGTTCTTCAAAAGTTAATGTCCTTATCTCACTTAACTTTAATTTTGGTATACTTGACTTTTCTCTTGTAGGATAGGTCAGAGCATACTGAATTGGTAGTTTCATGCTAGGAAGTCCCATTTGAGCTATAACAGAGCTGTCGCTAAATTCTACCATTGAATGTATTATGCTTTGTGGGTGAACGACTACATCTATGTCTTCATAGCTTATATCAAACAACCACTTAGCTTCTATTACTTCTAGTCCTTTATTCATTAAAGTTGCAGAATCAATTGAGATTTTTCTTCCCATATCCCAATTAGGGTGTTTTAGAGCATCGTAGTATTTTGCGCTCTTTAAGTTCTCTTTACTCATTTTTCTAAACGGTCCACCAGATGCGGTCAAAATAATTTTTTCAATATCTTCTGTGCTCTCCCCTTGCAAACATTGAAATATTGCTGAGTGTTCACTGTCTACAGGTATAATTGAAACGTTATTCTTTATAGCTTCTTGCATTATAATTTTTCCTGCCACAACTAGGGTTTCTTTATTTGCCAATGCTATGTTTTTTTTGCTACGTATAGCATGATAAGTCGGTATCATTCCAACGCTTCCTACTACAGAATTAAGTACAATATCTACTTTCTCATGTGTCGCAACTTCTATTAGTCCTTGCATTCCCGATACAATTTTAGTTTCTTCGTTTATCTTACTAGCTAATATTTTTGCTTTTTCTTCATTAAATACAGCTACAATTTCTGGTTTGAATTCGTTTATTTGTTCTTCTAGTTTTTCAATGTTTGACATAGCTGCAATGCCAATTATTTTAAATTTATCTAAATGCTCTCTAACTATTTCAACAGTTTGTAAACCTATTGATCCAGTTGAGCCTAATATACTAATTTTTTTCATTTAATCTCTCCGCCTACATTATGACATATATTGCAAAATAATATACTGCTGGGGCAGTAAAGATAATACTGTCAAATCTATCTAATATTCCACCATGCCCTAGCACAATACTTCCGAAATCTTTAATGCAAGCATATCTTTTGATTGCAGAAGCAATAAGGTCTCCCATTTGAGAAAGTATACTTCCAAAAAAGCCTAATGCAATTACCGAAAACATATGTTCAGGGAATAGAAAGAAAGCAAAAGCTGCACTCGCAAGCATACTTCCAACAATTCCACCAATTGCACCTTCTACTGTCTTTTTAGGGCTAATATTTGGACATAATTTTTTATTTCCAAACAGATATCCTGAGAAATATCCAGAAGTATCTGTAGACCAAGCTATGATAAAAATCATCCAACGCATAAGATGATATTCATGCTTAATGAAGAAAAATAAGTGACCTAGCATTAATCCAATATATAAAATCCCAAATACAGTTATAGCTATATCAACAATATTATACTTGTTTTGAGTAAACAATAATCTTGTTGC
>JAJOKQ010000018.1:0-11802 GCA_021129785.1 Clostridiales bacterium
TGTATTAATTTCTCTGGGTAGTGCTTTATAAAGTGAGCTTTCAGTAACTAGTGGTATTGTTAATGATTCGCTATTTAGTACAGCAGCGTCAGTTACATGCAAATTTAAGTCAGCTATTTGTACAAGCTTGTAGTTTAAGAAACCATAATCTAATAATGACCTTGAATCAGTATAAATGTTGGTGCCATTAGCTCCTAACACAACAGATATAAGTCGATGGTCGTCGGTAACAGCCGAAGAAACTAGACATTGCCCAGCGCTGTTGGTAAAACCAGTTTTGATGCCATCAACTAAATCATACTTTATGTCAACGTAATTACCATAATAGTTCATTTGGTTCCTAGACCCTGTGCCCCATAGAAATCTATTTGAGTTTCTGTAAATTCTCATGTTTGGAGTTAACTCAGTAGGTTGGAACTGTAGATTAACAGTTGATACTATTTCTCTAAAAAGATCAAATGACATTGCATGTCTAGCAATCATTGCTAAATCGAAAGCAGTTGTGACATGATTAGGATCAGGCATACCATGAGGATTAGTGAAGTTAGAATTTCTTGCTCCAAGCTCACGTGCTCGCAAGTTCATTAGTTTAGAAAAATCATCTACACTTCCCGAAATATGAACAGCTAAAAGTTCAGCAGCATCGTTTGCGGAACGAATAAGTGTTGCCTGAATAAGCTCTTTAACTGTAAAGGACTCACCTTTTAGTAAGAACATGCTTGTACCGGGAACATATATATCATAATCTACGGTTATTACCTCATCTAAACTCAGTTCTTCTAGAGCCAGTATTGCCGTTAAAATTTTCGTTGTACTAGCTGGGTATGTAATTTTATGTGCATTGTACTCGTATAGAACTTCACCAGTTGTATAATCAATTAAAATGGCGTTTCTAGCAGTAATTGTTGGTGTAGCATAGGTAATAGTGCATAATATAAGGCTTATCAATGGAATTAGGATAGCTGACAATTTAAATTTGCGAATCATATAATTCTCCTCTAGCATTAGATTTTCTGATATTTTAATTATAGAGCATATAAAAAAGATTAACAAGCTTAAGTTAATTTCTATTTACTAATAGATATGCGAAGAATTATTAAAAAATGTCAAACACTATTCTTGTAGTTATGCTTTAACTAGTGTAAAATAATGAGGTAAGAAAATGATAATGCAGGTATAATGAGGGGGATTTCATTTGAAGTTTACGAAAAAGCAAAAATGGATTATGTTTGTTGCGATTAGCTTGGTATTAATATCGATAACTAAAATTAATGAAATTAACTTTGGAGGGACAAAGTATACTCTAAGTGCAGAAGATGAAGGAATTACTGTTGAGATTACTGGAGACATTGGACAAATGGAAAATGAAAAAATTGTCATCCATATTGAAGGGCATATTTTAAATCCTGGAGTGTACGAACTCGAAGAAGGTGCAAGGGTGATTGATGCTATTGAAATAGCTGGAGGACTTACAGAAAAAGCTAGTTCTCGTAAAATAAACCTAGCTCAAAGGATTTTTGATGAAGCGTACATATACATTCCTAGTGAGCAAGATGAAGATTTTGAAATTAGTCAAGTTTCGAGCGCAATGAATGAAAGTGGGAAAATTAACATTAATACAGCTAATCTGGAAAAATTGACGAGTTTGACTGGAATAGGAGACAGTTTTGCTCAAAGGATAATTGACTATAGAAAGAAACATGGAAATTTTAAATCCATTGAAGATATTAAAAATGTGAAAGGTATTGGAGAAAGCACATTTGCTGATATAGAAGACAAAATTAGCGTGAAATAAGGTGTAGACATGATTAAGCAAAGCATAATTTGGATAATGATTATAATCAATACTATAGTTGGCTTTTTAATACAACCACCTATAAACACATTTGAGATTGAAGAATTTCAAAATGAAATGACAAATCTAGTAGAAAAAAATAAGAAAGACGAGACTGAATTGAAAATAAGGGATTTAGTTAATAGTATGACGATAGAAGAAAAAATAGGGCAAATGATGATGGTAAGTTTTTATGAAAATCAAATAGATGAGTTTATTAGCAATAAAAAAATAGGTGGTTTCATTCTTTTTTCAAGAAATGTTCATACTTCAAAGCAGGTTCAAGAGCTAACAGAGAAAATTAATAAAAAAACTAAAAAAAATTTACAAGTGCCTGCTTTTATTGCCATGGATCAAGAAGGTGGAAAAGTATCTAGAATAGATAATATTTTTCCTTCTTTTAAGAATAATCGCGTGCTTGGAGACATCAATAGTGAAGAATTAACAAAAGACCAAGGGATGTTAATAAGTGAAGTGCTTTCATACCTTGGAGTAAACCTAAATTTTGCTCCGGTGGTTGATGTTAATACTAAAAAGAATAATCCAGTAATAGGTGTTCGGGCATTTGGAGATCAGCCAGAGATTGTGTCTAAAATGGCAGCGGCTTTTATTGAAGGGCAAAGGAAAAATTCTATAATATCATGCATTAAACATTTCCCGGGACATGGTAATGTAATGAAAGATTCACATTTTGAGTTACCAACTAATTATCGCGATATTAGTGAGGTTAGAGAAATTGATATTTCTCCTTTTAAATATTTGATTAATGAAGCAGATATTGGTATGATAATGACAGCTCATGTAAAAGTACCATCTATGGGCACTGAACAACCCGCAACTTTATCTCGAAAAATTTTGACTGGCGAATTAAGAGATAGATTAGGGTTTGAGGGAGTTATTATTACTGATGACATTGGATCGATGGAAGCGATTACGTCTTTGATGAAAACTAAGGAAGCGGCTGTTAAGGCAATTGAAGCAGGCGTAGATATTGTTTTATTAGTCACCACTCCTGAACAAGTGGAAATAACTATTGAATATATTTTGAATTTAATCGAAATAGGTGTTATAACAGAAGAGAGAATAGACGAATCTCTATACCGTATTCTTAGATTAAAATATCGTTATGGGCTTTTTAATGATAAAGAAAAAATTGTTACGCAGACATATAGTGAACTTTACAGAAGAATAGAAGAACATACTGAAAATGTTAGAAAAAGTGCAAATGATTTGATTAACTCTAATTGAATAATGAAAGATGGAATATAAAATACAGAACAGGAAAGGAACTATAAAATGATTACTCCAAGATTAACTCAACTAACTAAAAGCGCTGGCTGAGCTGCTAAGATAGGGCCTGACGTCCTAGCGCAAGTTTTGCGCAAATTACAAAAAACAAATGACGCTAGATTACTTGTTGGAATAGATACATCAGATGACGCTGCGATAGTACTAATGAGTGAGGATATAGCTCTCGTACAGACACTAGATTTTTTTACCCCTGTGGTAGATGATCCGTATGTATTTGGGCAGATTGCTGTTGCAAATTCACTAAGTGATGTGTATGCAATGGGAGGAACACCTCTTACGGCAATGAATATAGTTTGTTTTCCAAAATGTCTGCCTAGCGAAGTACTAGAGCAAATACTACTAGGAGGCAGCAGTAAAATAGAAGAAGCTGGAGCATTATTAGTAGGAGGACATTCAATAGAAGACGATGAACCTAAATATGGATTATCAGTAACTGGAACTATTCATCCAAAGAAGGTGTTAAGTAATAATAAAGCTAAAGTCGGTGATGTGCTTATACTAACTAAACCTCTTGGCTTAGGAATACTTAATACAGCAGTTAAAGCAAGTTTAACGAGCGACAGACAGTATGAAGATGCTATACATACTATGAAAACACTAAATAAATATGCCATTGAAGCAATCAAACACTTAAGAATTTCCGCTTGCACCGATATTACAGGATTTGGCTTAATAGGACATGCTTATGAAGTAGCAAAAGGTAGTGGAGTTTCAATAGTTATAGATTCGTCAAAAATACCAGTAATCGAAGGCGCATGCGAATTTGCTAATATGGGGATAATTCCTGCTGGCATGTATTCAAATAAGGAGTATGTAGAAAGCAATGTAGAATACTTATATGAAGTAGAGCAAGCAATTGATGACGTAATGTATGACCCGCAAACTTCGGGAGGGCTTTTAGTGGCGATAGATAAAGAAGATGCAAAAGAAGCGCTATATATCTTGGGAAAAATAGAGAAGAATCCGTTTGAGTTGATTGGTGAAGTTGTACGAAAGAGAGAAGCAGCGATACTAATAAAATAGTGTTGTAGCGATAAAAATTTGATGCTTAATATGCTTGAGCAAGAAAAAAAGCAACACACAGTTTAAATATAGATTGTGTGTTGCTTACATTTAGTCGCTAAAAGATTCTTTACTTACACTTTTTCTGTAAAAAATTCATTAGTCAATTTAAACACTACTGACCCTAATAAGAATAAACCAATTAGATTAGGGATTGCCATAAGTCCGTTTAATGTATCAGCAACAGCCCATGTTAAATCTAAGCTTCCTACAGCTCCAATAAAAATTAGAGGTAGCCAGATAACTCTATAAGCCAAGTTAAATTTAGAACCTAAAATATATTCGGAACATTTCTCTCCGTAGTATGCCCAACTTAGTACTGTAGAGAATGCAAAGAAAAGTATTCCAATAGCAACAATTACTCCACCAACACCGACTAATCCGGTATTAAATGCTTCAGTTGTTAAAGAAGCTCCAGTAAGTCCAGAGTTCCAAACGCCTGTAGAAATAATAACTAATGCTGTAAGTGTACAAATTATGATTGTATCTGCAAATACTTCAAAAATTCCCCAAAGGCCCTGGCGTACTGCGTGATCAGTTTGAGCAGCAGCATGAGCAATAGGTGCACTACCAAGCCCAGCTTCATTCGAGAACACACCACGCGCAACACCGTATCTCATTGCATACCATACTGTCGCACCAGCGAATCCTCCGACTGCAGATGTAGGAGTAAAAGCGTGAACAAAAATAAGTCTAAACGCGTTAGGGATACCTGCGATATTAAGAACAAGAATAAGTACTGCTCCGATTACATAGAACACAGCCATAAAAGGTACTATTTTTTCTGTTACTTTTGCAATTCTTTTAAGTCCGCCCAATATAACTAAACCAGCAGCAACTGCTAAAACTACTCCAGAAACCCAGTGAGGTACATTGAAAGTAGCATTCATAGCATCAGCAACAGAATTAGCTTGAACCATGTTACCAATACCAAAAGCTGCTAAAGCACCGAATATTGAGAAAACAACAGCAAGCCATTTCATACCAAGGCCTTTTTCTATGTAGTACATAGGACCTCCAACCCACTCGCCATTTTCATTTTTCTCACGATATCTAATAGCCAAAACAACTTCTGCAAATTTTGTAGTCATACCAAAGAAGCCGGAAATCCACATCCAGAAAATTGCTCCTGGACCACCAATTGCAATAGCAGTAGCTACACCGGCAATATTACCTGTACCAATTGTAGCAGCTAGCGCTGTTGACAAAGCCTGAAACGGTGTGATATCACCTACAGCATCTTTATCAGGCTTATCAAAAAATTTCATTAATGTTTCTCTCATTGCAAATCCGAACTTTCTTATTTGAAGGAAATTTGTCTTAAAGGAATACCATACACCAGCACCGACAAGAAAGACTAACATATAAGGACCCCAAACAATACTGTTAATAAACCCGTTGACTTGTTCAATTAAACTTACCATAATAACCTCCTCTTATTTTGTTTTATTACAATAAACCAAAGAAACTTTTGTATCACCACCTAAGAATTATGATTTATGAAGAAAGAAGATGAAATATTTCGAAGAATACAATAATATTCTATCATAGAAAAACAATAAATGAAAGAGAAAATGTTTTCTTTTTTTACTGAACTAAGATTTGAAAATACAGTTTTTGTAAGCAGGGATACAGTCCTGTTGAAAAATAGATTTAGTTTCAATAGTAGCTATAATATGTTATAATTTGAGTAGTCGGAATTCTGATTGATTAAAAGGAGCGATTTGCGTGAATAAAAACAAAATACTTAGTACTTTGCCATCAATAGATGAGTTGCTTTGTAGAGATAGCATTAGAGAATTACTAGTGAAAACTCCTAGAAATCTTGTGGTGAGGGAAATAAGAAATGCAATTAGCGATTTAAGGAATAGAATATTAGAAATAAGTGAAGAAGAAAAAGGGAATTATCATATTGATATAGATAAAATCACAAATAAAGTTATAGCCAGAAGCACTAAATTTACTAACATGAATTTAAAAAAGGTGATAAATGCTACGGGAGTTGTACTCCATACAAATTTAGGAAGAGCACTAATAAGTAATGAAATAAAGGAAAAGATCTGGGATGTTGCAGCGTCGTACTCTACCTTAGAGATGGATATATCGACAGGCAAAAGAGGAAGTAGGTATGACCATGTTGTAGAGCTACTAAAGTTTATAACAGGCGCAGAAGATGCATTAGTTGTTAACAACAATGCAGCAGCTGTGTTGTTAACTTTAGGCACCATTGCTAAAGATAGAGAAGTTATCGTTTCACGAGGGGAACTAGTTGAAATAGGTGGCTCATTTCGCATTCCTGATGTAATGGAACAAAGCAACGCTAAACTTGTTGAAATCGGGTCAACTAATAAGACGCACTTAAAAGATTACGTAAATGCTGTTAATGATAACACAGCAGCATTACTAAAAGTACATACTAGTAATTATAAAATTGTAGGCTTTACTGATGAAGTTTCGTTGAAAGAACTAGTGAAACTAGGTAGAGAAGTAAACAAACCTGTTATAGAAGATTTAGGAAGTGGAGTCTTAATCGATTTAAGAAAATATGGTATCACTTATGAACCAACTGTTCAAGAAAGTGTTCAAGCTGGAGTAGATGTTATCACTTTTAGTGGAGACAAACTGCTGGGGGCTTCACAGGCAGGGATTATTGTAGGAAAGAAATATTACATTGATAAAATGAAGAAAAACCCACTGACTCGTGCTTTAAGAGTGGACAAACTTACTATGGTAGCTCTAGAAGCGACGCTAAGGCTATACTTGAACATGGATGATGTAGTTTCTAAAATTCCTACTCTGAGGATGATTACAGAAAGCACCAAGTCAATTACTAGGCGTTCGGAAGTTCTTTTTGGCAGGATAAAACAGATATCTGGAGGATTAACAATAAATATAACTGACGATTTTTCGCAAGTTGGCGGAGGTTCTTTGCCGCTTGAAAAATTGACCACTAAAGTAATTACTATTTCCTCTTCTAATATCTCAACTACTAAACTAGAAGAAGGACTAAGAAACTACGAAACACCAATAATAACACGCATTCAAGGTAACAAAATAATTATGGATGTACGGACTATTGATGAAAAAGAATATGAAGTAATATGTGAGGCACTTGACTCTGTAGCGTATAATATTAGGAGGTAGCCATTTGAAAAACGTAATAATTGGAACAGCAGGACATATTGATCATGGTAAAACTACTCTAATTAAAGCCTTAACAGGAAGAAATACAGATAGACTTAAAGAAGAGAAGAAAAGAGGAATATCTATAGATTTAGGATTTACATATTTTGATTTACCAAGTGGCAAACGTGCCGGGATAATAGATGTACCAGGGCACGAGAGGTTTGTTAAAAATATGATTGCAGGTATTGGAGGCATCGACATTGTTATGTTGGTGATTGCAGCTGATGAAGGGATAATGCCGCAAACAAAAGAGCATCTTGATATTTTATCTATATTAGAGGTGAAAAAGGGTATAATAGTTTTAACAAAATCAAGTTTAGTTGAAGACGAGTGGCAGGAGCTTGTTAAAGAAGAAGTAATGCTAGGAGTAGAAAATACATTTTTAGAAAATGCAAACATTATTAGCGTAGATTCAGTATCAGGAGAAGGAATTTCAAACTTAATTGCAGAAATAGATTGTATTACAAATGAAACTGAGTCAAGAAATATAGATGCACCTGTACGAATGCCCATAGATAGAGTTTTTACAAAAACAGGTTTTGGAACGGTAGTTACAGGAACTTTAGTTGAAGGAACAATTTCCGTAGAAGAAGCTGTAGAGATTTTACCAAGCAAGACAAAAGTTAGAGTAAGAAATATACAAGTACATGGAGATTCTGTAAGCCAAGCATTTGCAGGCCAGCGAGTTGCAATAAATTTAGCCAATATAAAGAAAGAAGCAATAGATAGAGGGCATGTTTTAGCATCAGTAGACTCAATGATGGAAACAATGATGATTGATGTGAAACTTAGTTTGCTAAAAGATTCACCAAGAAAAATTAAAAATAGAGACCGTGTGAGATTATATATAGGTGCTTCAGAAATTTTAGCAAGAGTGGCAATACTAAATGGCGAAGAAATACTACCAGGAGAGAGTGCATATGTGCAACTAAGACTAGAAGAAACAACTGTACTTAAGAAAGATGATATAATGGTAATTAGGTTTTATTCTCCCATGGAAACGATTGGTGGTGCTATAGTAATTGAGAGTAATCCTAAAAAACATAAAAGATATAATGAAAAAATATTAGATGAGTTAGCTTTAAAAGAAAAGGGAAATACTAATGAAATTATAGAAAAACTCGTCGAAAATACTAGTAGTCAGTTTCTAAACTTGTATGATCTGGTAAAAATATCGGGTTATCAAGAAAAAGAAGTAAGTGATTGTGTACAAATCCTAAAAAAAAATAAAATAATAATAGTTTTAGACGATACATTTATTATCCATATCAATTATTATGAAAAAATGAAGAATGACACTTTGAAAATACTAGATAAGTTTCATAGTACTTACCCTCTTAGACAAGGGATGCTAAAAGAAGAATTAAAAACTAAGTTATCGAGTAAAAGCAAGAGTAAAGCAATGGAATCTCTACTTAAAGATTTCAATGATAAGAAATTGATAAAGATTGATGGTAAATATGTATCCGAATTTAAGTTTGAGATTTTGTTAGATGAAGAAGACAATAAAATAAAGCAAATGATTGAAGAAGCTTACTATGACAGCGCATTTGCTACGCCGTCCATTGAAGATGTCCTGGCAACTCTTCCTTATAATAAAGAAAAAATTGAACAAGTAGTAGAAACAATGATAGATAATGAGTTGATTAATATGAGCAATGATATATACTTACACGTAAAGAGATATAATGAAGCTAGAGATATGTTGATAGCGTTTGTAAATGAGAAAGGTAGTATAACACTTGCTGAGTATAGAGATTTATTAAATACAAGTAGAAAGTATACAGTTGCCTTGTTGGAGTATTTTGATAAAATTAAAATAACTAAAAGAGATGGTGACAAAAGAATATTGTTAAAAGGAAATAGTTAGTAGAGAAAGATTAAGAGTTGCAAACTATGCAAATAAGAAAATTAAACTAGAGGTGATCATATGGTAAGAAAAATTTTAATTATAGATGATGAAAAACTATTGGTTAAAGGATTAAAATATAGTTTAGAGCAAGACAACTATGCAGTAGACACAGCGTTTGATGGTGAAGAAGCTTTAGAGAAAATTAGAAATGAAAAACCAGACTTAGTTTTGTTGGATTTAATGCTACCAAAGATAGAAGGACTTGAGCTCTGTAAAAGAATACGAGAAAATTATCAAATGCCAATAATTATGTTAACTGCTAAAGGCGAAGATATGAGTAAAATTTTAGGATTAGAATATGGTGCGGACGATTATTTAACCAAACCTTTCAATATTCTTGAGTTAAAAGCAAGAATTAAAGCTGTACTAAGACGAACTATCAAGACAGACATCCCTATTACGGACCAAGTTATAGAAATAGATGATTTTGCTATGAATACAATTGGAAGAAAAGTCGCTATACGTGGTACAAATGTTAACCTTACTGCAAAGGAATTTGATCTGCTTTTATTCTTAGCTTCACATTCTGGAGAGGTATATAGTAGAGAAGAGTTATTAGAAACCATTTGGAGATATGAGTACTTTGGTGATGTAAGGACTGTAGATGTACATATTAGACGATTAAGAGAAAAGATTGAAGCTAATTCAAGTAGCCCTGAATATATTTTGACTAAATGGGGGGTAGGCTACTATTTTAGGTCAAGGTAATTCGTTTGTCAGTATCAGATCTAAAATAATATTTGCGTACGTGACACTTTTAGTAATAGCTTTGTTTATTATAAATACGTATGTGTATACAAATTTAAGACAACGGTATATCGAAGATATAAAAAACAACTTTACTACACAAGCCCAAATTTTATCTAATCGAGTTTTGCTGGCGGTAAATGAGCTTGACAATACAATCGATAAGTTGACTGTTAGTCAAATTATTGAGCAAATAGGTCATCTGATAGAGGGAAGAGTATTAATCGTTAACAGTTCGAAGATAGTAATCTTTGACTCGTTTCATACACTAAACGATGAAAAAATAGATATTTATGAGGTGAACAGGGCTATAAGAGGCGAGAATGTATCTAATATCTACCAATTTAATACACATGGCAAAGCCATGTATATTAGTGTGCCAATTATGCAGCTCGATCGTATTCATGGAGTGGTGCTTATATCGACATCGATGGATGGAGTATACGAGTCAATAGAAAATGTTCAAAGGATGTTATTTGCAATTTCTTTAATTACTTTGGTTTTAGTAACAATAGTAAGTGTATTTTTTGCAAATATTATTTCTAAACCTATAAAAGAACTAACTATTGCAATGAAAAGAACTGCACGAGGAGTGCTTAACGAGAGAATCGAAATAATAGCTAATGATGAAATTGGGCAATTAGCACATGCATATAATTTTATGAACACGAAATTAAGTCATATAGAAAAACAAAGAAGGGAATTTGTTGCGAACGTGTCTCATGAGCTTAAAACACCATTAGCTTCTATAAAAATTCTGGCGGAATCACTAATAGGGGATAAAAAATCAAACATTAATACACATAGAGAGTTTTTAATAGATATTAACTCAGAAATGGATAGGTTAAACAACATTGTCAACGAACTATTGGT
Organism: Clostridiales bacterium; assembly: GCA_021129785.1. Lineage (GTDB taxonomy): Bacteria > Bacillota > Clostridia > Peptostreptococcales > NVVX01. The sequence continues at coordinate 10,926 of JAJOKQ010000018.1, forward strand.
ATTGGTTGATTTAGACGAAGCAAAATTGGAACTAAAGCTTAAAAGTTATTCCCTAAACCGAGTTGTAGATAAAGTAGTGGCTACAATTTTACCCTTGGCATCAAAAAGAAATATTGAAGTTAGAGTTGAACATAAAGATAATGTGCAAATAGTAATAGATCAAGGGAAAATTCATCAAGCGTTAATTAATATAATACATAATGCAGAAAAATACACTGAAAAAAATGGGTGTGTTGATGTAAAAATTTACCACAAAAACAAATATGCTATTATTGAAATAAGGGATAGTGGAATAGGTATACCAAAAGCAAGTCTGCCATATATTTTCGATAGATTTTATAGAGTCAATTCTGATAGAGCAAGAAAAACAGGTGGCACTGGGATAGGACTTTCAATAGCACATCGTATTGTTAGTTTGCACCAGGGAAGGATAGAAGTTAGTAGTGAAATAAACAAAGGCACTACCTTTACTATTGAGCTCCCAATTGATCCTAGACAATATTGTGTAACGTAGAAGAAAGCATAAAAGACTTAAATGTATATAAAAGGGAAGAAGTTTCCCGACTGTAGCTAAAAAAAGAGTAATCTTACGTATGAAAGAATGTGTAAGAAACTAAAATAGGTGAATGTTATGAAAAAAAAGCATGTATATATATTATTTGTTGCGATTTGCGCCATTATTGTTTATTCTGTTAACGTGTTTACGAATTCTGCTCTAGAGGCCCCAGAGCTAGAAATTCAACCAAGTCCAGAAGAAATTCAGGAAACTATCACGCTTTATTTTAGATGTCCTGTAGAGGCTATTTTGGTGGAAGAGTTAAGAGTTATCGAAAGGACCTTTGAATCAAGGGCAGAGGTTGTTTTAAGAGAGTTAATC
>JAJOKQ010000018.1:11902-26256 GCA_021129785.1 Clostridiales bacterium
ATCACCAAGAACAAAGATCTATTCAGTTCTTACAATAGGTGATACGGTTTATGTGAATTTTTCTAAAGAGTTTTATACTGATTTACCTAGAAGAGAGATTGACGAAGTATTAGTAGCTTTTTCTGTGGTAAATTCTTTGACTAAAAGCGATTATGTTAGTAAGGTACAGATACTAATAGAAGGAGAACGACCTCATATTTTTCTGAAATATTTGTCTTTGAGAGAACCGTTAGTTAGAAACGAAAAAATAACGAAAGAAACACTGGCTTCGCCTCTAGATGTTCTTAGATCATATTTTGAACACCTTAAAAACCAAGAAATTAGATGAGTATTTGATTATACATACAGAACTCCAGAGTTCGGACTAGACTATTAAATGTTTTTTCGAAAAACAAGAGATAAGATTGAAAATTATAAAAATATTGAGATAAAAATGTTTGTGATTAGTTACAGCAGTGAAGGAATAACCCTGACAGTTGATTATGTAGTTGAGTTAACATCTGGTGAATTTATTACGCATGAAAAAGAAGTTTTCGAATTTAGAAATCACTTTGGGGAGTGGAAAATATTCAAAAGAAATAAGCTCTAAAATAAGATGATTTTTCATCTCAAAAGCGAACGCACATTTTTTTGTTTACTTTTTGTAATAAATGTTGTATAATTATATTAATAGTAAATCAAGCGTAAACTCTAGTCTTCAATACTTATAGGATACATGTCCATTCATATTTTCGAAGTTTCGTAGAACTTATTTTTCTAGCCGTATCATACTCTGATTTTTATAGAGCTATCAATTAATAGTACCATATTTTAAAAATACTAATACATATATTGGTGCATTTTTCATATAAAAAAATTGGACCTGATTCTAAAATCAGGCAGCTCAGCAGAATAACCGAATTTTTTAATCTGAATATGTATCTTTTGTAGTCATAACAAAAACTTAGGGAGGATTGAGTAATGAAATATTTGGAAAAAGTTGAACAGAGCAGTATGGAGAAGACAGATCAGTTAGCATTTAGCAGAGACAGTATCAAGGTAAGCAAGGCACAGCCAAACGATCTACAAGAAATATACCAAATAGCTTGTAGTGTTGGACAAAATAAAAAAGTGCCAACAAAAGGATTTTTAATGGATGACTACTCAAGTGATCCTAAATTTTATCAAGCCAAATTGCTTAGAAACATTTTTGAATTGAAGTGTTTTTACGTTGCTAGATCAAAAACTCAAGATAAAATATTGGGTTTTTTAATGCTAAATACAAGGGAAGAATGGTTAAGTAACAATCCAGGTTGGATAGAAGAAGTCTATTGGAATCCAAGGTTTGATATGAGTAAGACTGACAATTTTGTTTTCGTAGACAAAACCGCGATTTATGCACCGTATATAGGAAGAGGAATAGGGAGCGTTTTATTCTTAAATATGATTGAGGAATCTAAAAAGCGTGGAGTAAATGGCGTTTTTGCAGAAACCATCGTTGGACCTGAGCCAAATCTTGCATCTCTCGCGTTTAAAGCTAAGCAAAAATACGTAGTTGCCGGTATGAGGTATGAGTTGCATGAAGAGAAAGATCTAACTACACTTGTTCATTACAAAGCAATTTGATAATTGCAAGAGAAGAGAGATACTAGATTATTACTTTATTTGAAAGAGAGAGCAAAAGAATTTTACTACCGTCTAAATACTGTAAGATTACCTTCAATCAGATTTGAAATGATTTGGAACTTAGTTATTTGTTTTTGGTTCAATAGATAATGCACCTCATTTTTCATAATTTTATTTTATCCTTTTTACTGACAAAATCAAAAGATAATTATGAACTGACATTATCACAAGTTAATCATAAAAGAGATAAAAAGTATTTGACAAAAGGCTAATTATACTATAAAATACATCTGTAAAGTAAATTAGCTTTACAGATGTATTTTTTCTATGTTAATGGGGTGTTCAAATATGCTTGAAAAAAAGTAGAATTTTCATTAATGCTTGACTTTTATGGAAAACTATTGACTGATAAACAACTAGAAGTAATGGAGTTATACTATAATCAAGACTTGTCATTAACAGAGATTGCTGAAAATCTTAACGTTACACGTCAAGCAGTACATGATGCTATCAAAAAATCAGAAAAATCTCTAAAAGAATACGAAAACAAGCTAAATTTAGTTGTAGAACTAGGCGACAAAATACAATTTTTTGATAAGCTTGAAAAAGTATATTTAGCATATGAAAAAATTTCAAAAGATAAAGAAGCTAGTAGGGAAGAAAAAGATGAGTATTTTACGAAACTTGGCTTGTTGCTGAGTGAAGTTATTAATAGAGAAGAATAATTAAATTTTAGATGCTAAGATTGAGGTGAGAATTAATGATTTTTAGCGGACTTTCTGAAAAGCTGCAAAAATCTTTACAGAAGTTAAAAAGCAAAGGTAAAGTTACAGAAAAAGATATTACTGCTGTAATGAGAGAAGTAAAACTTGCCTTATTAGAAGCTGATGTAAATTTTATGGTTGTAAAAGAATTCATAAAAAACGTTAAAGAACGTGCTTTAGGAAAAGATGTACTAGAGAGTTTAACTCCCGGGCAACAGGTAATTAAGATAGTTAATGATGAACTAACATCCCTTATGGGTAACGCACAAAGTAAAATTACTTATGCCTCAAGGCCCCCAACTGTGATTATGTTAGTTGGGCTTCAAGGAGCAGGTAAAACTACTACTGCAGCTAAACTTGCAGGAGTATTAAAAAAAGATGGTAAAAAGCCTCTTTTAATTGCCTGCGATATATATAGACCTGCTGCTATTAAACAATTACATGTTGTAGGTGAACAAGTGGGAGTATCAGTATACTCAAATGAAATCAGCAAAAACCCAGTAGACATCGCAAAAGAGGGTGTTGATTATGGGATTAAAAATAGTAATGACTTAATAATAATTGATACAGCTGGTAGATTGCATATAGATGATGAACTAATGGATGAGTTAGTAAATATTAAGAGATTAGTAAAACCACATGAAATTCTATTGGTAATTGACTCAATGACTGGTCAAGATGCTGTTAATGTTGCAGAAAATTTTCACGGGAAACTTGGTATTGATGGCGTAATTTTAACTAAGCTAGACGGTGATACTCGTGGTGGAGCAGCACTTTCAGTTAGAGCAGTAACTAAGAAACCTATTAAATTTGTAGGAATGGGTGAAAAATCAACTGAATTAGAACCTTTTCATCCAGATAGATTAGCTTCTAGAATACTAGGGATGGGCGACATGCTCTCGTTAATCGAAAAAGCACAAGAAAACTTTGATGAGAAAAAAGCCAAAGAATTAGAAGAGAAAATGAGGAATCAGCAGTTTGATTTTGAGGACTTTTTGGACCAATTAGAGCAAATGAAAAACATTGGATCTATGGAACAGATACTACAGATGATACCTGGAGTAGGAAAACAGTTTAAAAATATAAAAGTTAATGAAAAAGATTTAGTATATACAGAAGCAGTTATTAAATCCATGACAAAAGAAGAAAGAAAAAAACCAGAAATCATAAATGCAAGTCGTAGAAAAAGAATAGCAAAAGGAAGCGGGACATCTGTACAAAGAGTTAACCAGATTATAAAACAGTTTGAGCAAACAAAAAAAATGATGAAACAATTTAGTGGTATGAGTAAGTCAATGAAAAAAGGAGGAAATTTTAAATTTCCTTTTTAATAGATGATATTTAAGTAGAAGTCATGCTGAATTCAATATATAGTTTTTAATATTTTAAGGAGGTGAAACAAATGGCTGTTAAAATAAGATTAAAAAGAATGGGTTCTAAAAAAAGACCTTTCTACAGAGTAGTAGTTGCTGATTCAAGATCACCAAGAGATGGTAGATTCATTGAAGAAATAGGATACTATAATCCAATTTCCGATCCAAAGGAAATTAAAATAAAAGGTGAAAGAGCTTTAAAATGGCTTAAAGATGGTGCGCAACCAACAGATACAGTGAGGTTTTTATTGAAAAAAACTGGTATTATTCAGTAGCTGGCAATGGAGGTTTTCTAATGAAAGAACTTGTTAGAGTAATTATTGAAGCTTTAGTAGATCAACCTGATAAAATTGAGATAACTGAAACTGAAGGCAAGCAGAGCATTATTATTGAGATTAAAGTTGCTCAAGAAGATATGGGAAAAGTAATTGGTAAACAAGGAAGAATTGCCAAAGCAATGAGAACTGTAGTAAAATCAGCTGCAATGAGAGATAATAAGAAAGTTATTATTGAAATTGTAGATTAGTATAAGGCATGTCAAAGAACGTTTCGTTTGACATGCCTTACTAATATCACAGACAAGTCCCTGTCCCCTTGTCTGAGGACATTTGGGATACAAACCACTCATAAACATATTAAGATAGAAGGTGTTATATGTCAAAACAATTAAGAATAGGTCAAATCGTCGGGACTCACGGATTAAAAGGCGCAGTCAAAGTTTATCCTCTTACTGACTATATTGAGAGGTTTGAAGAACTTGATTACGTTTTTGTCGAGGAGACTAACGAAAAACTAATTATAACTGGTGTAAAATACAAGCCGAATATTGTTATTTTGCAACTAGAGAACTATGATGATATTAATAAAGTCGAAAAATTTAGAAACAGCTATTTAATGATTGAAGAGAGACAAAGAAGAAAATTGCCAGAAGATATTCACTATATTACTGACATAATAGGGCTTAGTGTGTATACTCTTGACAACACCTACGTAGGCAAAATAGAGAACATAATACAATCAGGATCAAATGAAGTTTACGTAATTAAAGATGATAAAAAACGAGAAACTCTAATTCCTTCTGTAAAGGAGTTTGTTGTAGAAATTAATTTGGAAGAACAAAAGATTATCGTAAGTCCCATTGAGGGAATGATAGAATGGTTGTAAAAATACTAACTCTATTTCCACAAATGTTTACGGGTATGCTAAACGAGAGTATAATTAAAAGAGCGATAGAAGATAAAAAAATAGATATTGATTGTATACAAATAAGAGACTACGCTTCAAATAAGCATAAAAAAGTCGATGACTACCCATATGGTGGTGGAGCGGGCATGGTAATGACGCCACAACCGCTATTTGATGCTCATGAGCACGCCTTGAGTTCGTTAAACAATACTAAGACAGAAGATAAAAATAAAAACGACCAAATTGGTGAATGCAAGAAAAATAGTATTAGAACAATATATATGACGCCTAAGGGAAAAGTATTTAATCAAGACTTGGCTACAGAATTGTCTAAAGAAAGCTCTTTAATATTTATATGTGGTCATTATGAGGGTGTTGACCAAAGGGTAATTGACACTCTTGTGACCGATGAAATTTCAATTGGAGACTATGTATTAACTGGAGGAGAAATACCAGCAATGGTTGTAATAGATGCAACAGCAAGATTAATTCCAGGGGTTGTATCTAATGAAGAGTCAATAGTAGACGAATCCCATTCTAATAATCTACTCGAGTACCCACAATACACTAGACCACAGGAGTTTAGAGGGATGGGAGTTCCTGGGATTTTATTGTCGGGACATCATAAAAACATTGAAGAATGGCGTAAAAATAAATCTCTAGAGATAACAAAAAATAGAAGACCAGATTTAGTGTAAGAGTGTGGGGGGCGGTTCGTTTAACAAGTAGTGTCTGCATTGAAATATAAAATACACACAAACTATCTTAGACTTTTACAATTAAGGCATATTTTTCAAATAAAAAAATTACCATTAACATTGCTATTACATTTTACTTATGATATAATGGCAGAGCTATAACGGGCGGTCCTCTGTTTAAGATATGAACGTCTAGGAAGGAAGGAGGGCAATTATGGATATTATTAGATCAATTGAAAAAGAGCAATTAAAAGGTAATGTTGACAAATTCGTTACTGGAGACACTGTGAGAGTACATGTTAAAATTAAAGAGGGTACTAGAGAAAGAGTGCAGGTGTATGAAGGTATCGTAATTAAAAAACAAGGCGGAAGCGTAGCTGAAACTTTCACAGTAAGAAAAATATCTTACGGAGTTGGAGTTGAAAGAACTTTTCCACTACATTCACCTAAAGTCGAACAAGTTGAAGTTGTTAAAAAAGGTAGAGTTAGAAGAGCTAGATTATTCTATTTAAGAGACAGAATCGGTAAAGCGGCATTTAAGATTAAAGAGAGAAAAGATAAATAATAATCACGAAAGGCGGGCTAATACCTCGCCTTTTGTTTTTGAAGTAACCTTTGGGACAGAGCACCAATAGATGAAAAAGAAAGAAAGGCTGATAAAATGAATATATACTGGTATCCAGGACATATGAAGAAAACAAAGGATCTTGTAAAAGAGCAATTAAAGTTAGTTGATGTAATCTTTGAACTCCTAGATGCAAGAATTCCTATTAGTAGTAAAAACCCAGACATTGATTCAATGATAGGCACTAAGCCTAAAGTAGTAATTCTAAATAAGGCTGACTTAGCGGATTCAAGAGCTACCACGTTATGGGTAGAGTATTTTGAAGAAAAAGGGATAATTGCAATTCCTGTTAATTCAGTAGGCGGCAAAGGGCTTCATGATGTTATGAAAGTAGCAGAAATGAAGGTTAAAGAAAAAATGGATGCGCTCATTAAAAAAGGGAGAAGAGCTAGGGCTATAAGAGTTATGGTTGTAGGAATACCAAATGTGGGCAAATCATCAATAATAAATAAATTAGGGAATAAAAAAAGTGCGAGAACAGGAGATAAACCTGGCGTCACTAAAGGGAAGCAATGGGTACGCTTAAGAGGAAATGTAGAACTCCTAGATACACCAGGTATTTTATGGCCAAAATTCGAGGACCCAGAAGTAGGAAAAAAACTTGCATATACAGGAGCTATAAAAGATGAGCTTCTTGATACTGAAACTTTGGCTCTGTATTTAATTGAGAATTTATTAGTTGGATACAAAGCGAACTTAGTTAATAAATATAAATTAGTTGGAGAAATGAACGAGCCACTTGATGTATTAAATGAAATCGCAAAAAATAGAGGATTTATAGTTAAAGGTGGAGAACCAGATTATTTAAGAACTGCGAATATTATTCTAGACGAGTTTAGAGCGAGTACAATAGGTAAAATAACTTTAGAGAGACCAAGCGTTAAGTAGTATTTGTAAACGCTTGGGGTAAAAAATATGGATATGATGAGCATTGAAACAGAAATTTGGGGACAAGGGTATAAGAATATTGCTTTTGTAGATGAAGTGGGTAGAGGTTGTTTATTTGGCGATGTAGTAGCGGCTGCGATAGTTTTGCCAATTGGATTGAAAATAGAGGGGGTAAACGATTCTAAGAAACTGTCTGCGAAAAAGAGAGAGAGTTTATTCGTGATTATTAAAGATCAGTCAATTGCTATTGGAATAGGCAAAGTATCTGCAGAAGAAATCGATAGAATAAATATTAGAAATGCGTCAAAACTTGCAATGAAGAAAGCTGTAGAGAATCTAACTAGTTCAAATGGGGAAAAAGTGATTGCTGATTTTATTATGATTGATGCAGAAAACATTGAAGTGGATCTGCCGCAAAAGGCAATAATTAAAGGGGATTCACTTTCTCATGGGATTGCAGCTGCCTCAATAATCGCTAAAGTAACTAGAGATAAAATGTGCTTAGAATGGGATAAAGATTACCCTGGTTATGGACTTGGAAAACATAAAGGCTATGCAACGAAAATGCATAAAGAAGCTTTGCTTGAATATGGAGCTAGCAATTTGCATAGAAGGAGTTTTTTGAAGAAAATTCTTAAAGTTAAACAAGAAGGCAGGGACTAGTCTGGTTTTAGGTATTTTGACCACACAAGTCCCTGTTGTCTTACGTGACGAATCGAATCGACACTAAGGGGGAAAGTATTAATATGAACAAGAAAATAGGGGCTTTTGGAGAAGAAGTAAGTGATAAATTCTTGATTAATAAAGGATATAAAATATTACGCACTAATTATAAAACTAAAATAGGAGAAATAGACATAATAGCTAGGAAAGATAATGTGATTTGCTACATTGAGGTGAAAACTAGAAAATCATCTAAATTTGGGATGCCTTGTGAGGCTGTAAATAACAAGAAACAGCAGGTCTATAGAATGGTAGCAAGTCAACACGTAAAACATTATGTAAACAAATCGATTGATTTTAGGTTCGATGTTATTGAAGTTGTATTGAAAAATAGAAAGTGCTACATTAGGCATTTAAAAAATGCTTTTTAGTTAGGTAAATAAAAGTCAGATAAGGGCAGGGACTAGTCTGGTTTCTGAAGCAATGTGACCAAACAAATCTCTGCCCTTGTCTGACTAATTTTGTGTGAATTTAAAAATGCCCATATAGGCATCTTTTTAGTAACTATTTAATCAGTTCTTCAATTGGCACAGTCGGATAATTAGGATAGTTCATGACTTCGCCTTCCCAGGTTCTTATCTTAATATGATCTTTCCCTCTTGAAATAAGATAAGTTGGAAGTATAGGAGTTTTACCTTTACCACCTGTGGCATTAACAATGTAAGTCGGTATTGCCATTCCAGAAGTATATCCTCTTAAGTACTCCATTATTTCTATTCCATCATCTACAGAAGTGTTAAAATGTGTTGTTCCAATTACTTTTTTCGCATGGAAAATGTAATATGGTCTCACTCTAATTTTTAACATCTCATGATTCATTAGTCTCATTACAAATTTATCATTGTTTATTCCATTGAGCAATACTGCTTGATTACCTATTGGAACACCAATATTAGCTAATTTATCACATGCCTCTTTAGATTCTTTTGTAATTTCAATTGGATGATTGAAATGAGTATTTATATAAATTGGTGCGTATTTTTTTAGAATGCTTATCAAATTATCGGAAACTCTTTGTGGCATAGTAACTAAAGTTCTTGTACCTAGTCTAATATAGTCAACAGATTCAATTGCATATAATTCGCCTAACAACCAGTCGAGGGTTGAATCAGATAAAGCAAAGGCATCGCCTCCAGTTATAAGTACATCTCTAATTTCTGGATTAGCTCTTATATAGTCAACAGATTCCTGCAGTTTTGATCTTGAAACATGGTTGTCAGAACTCCCAATGTTTCTTCTCCTTTGACAATGTCTGCAATACATAGCACATTCATTAGTTACGTTAATAATCAACCTATCAGGATATCTTCTTGTAATAGAACCTGCAGGATTTGTGAATTCTTCAGCCATCGGATCAACTGAGCCATCAGATGGTGCTAGTTCGGTCGCAGTTGGAATAGATAGAAGTTTAATAGGGCAGTATTTATTATCTTCATCAACTAAAGATAAGTAATAAGGTGAAATTGCCCATCTAAATTCCTTTCCCACACTTTTAATTGCTTCTATTTCCGAATCGGTAAGTGAAATTATTCTAGTTAATGTATCAACATCAGCAATCCTGTTTTTTAATTGCCATTGCCAGTCATCCCAATCGTTTTCTGTAGCATTAAACAAAGATAACATTTTTTGTTTTAATCTTTCCTTTTTCTCAATATACTTTAAAGCCATACCTTTTGGGATTGAATCCTTTACGTCTATGTAGTCTTGTATTCTGGATTTTAGTTGTTTAGCGCGGTCTAGTGAAATCTCTCTGCTTGTACTTGCTTTTTGGGAATACTCCATTTTTTTCCTCCTAGTTGGGTATGTCAAAAACCGTAAAAATATCATTATGTAATCTGTGTTTTAAGCTTTAATTATTATGTGTAAAATCTTGAAAACTATGCAATCCTTACATTGTTAATGATATTATATTAACATTATAACATTTGTTAAAAAAAATGCAAGCAAAATTTCAAATTGTACAGATTGGGCACGCAAATGCAAGACTTCATTCGCGAGGTTTCATTTTGGGAATGTAGAAATTAGTTTGAAAATCTAGAAACATGTTAATTTCCAAGGAAATTTAATCGTTCAAGTCAAATTTACTTGTATTTATTCTAAAAAAAAATTGCACAAGATTCTTTTAACTGCTATAATCAAATTTGGACAGTATATTTGTTCGTGCGGTACTATATTGTGAATAATATATACTGTTATATAGATACGACTGCATCACCATGAAAAGGAAGTGAGTGACATGGAGAAATTTTTTGAAGGAGATAAATACATAACACCAGAAAATACACCGCGCTTTTTATTAGATAGAATTATGTTGAGTTCTAGAATTTATTTTGTATCAAGCTTTATTTCGCAGATTGTCAAATCATATTTTAAAGCAATTAAAGGTAGATTCGGCTTAGAAGCGTTTGCTTCGACTTCTCATCATGTATTCAAAACAATAGAGGGCTGTGGAGGACGCTTTGACATACAAGGCTTAGATAATCTTGATAAATGTGATGGACCGGTTGTCTTTGTTAGTAATCACATGAGTACATTAGAAACGGTAATTTTTCCTTGTCTTATTGCACCAGTTATGGATGTAACTTTTATCGCAAAAGAGAGTCTTGCTAATTATCCTATTTTCGGACCAGTAATTAGATCAAGAAAACCTATAATTCTTACACGTACTAATCCAAGAGAAGATTTGCAAAAAGTTTTGACGCAAGGCAAATCGACTTTAGAGAGTGGAAGGTCAATAATAATTTTTCCGCAGGGTACGAGATCGGTGGAATTTATTCCTAAGGATTTTAATTCACTTGGTGTAAAATTAGCTAAAAAAGCAAATGTTAAGATTTTACCTATTGCTATTAAAACCGATTTCTGGGAGAATGGTAAATATATCAAGGATCTTGGTCCTATTAATAGAGATAAGAGAATATATATTAAGTTTGGAGAACCTCTTGACATTGAAGCCAATGGTAAAGAGACACAAAATAAAATAAAAGAGTTTATAGGTGGCAACATAAAAAAATGGAGTATGGAGAATAAATAATGAAATTAGTGAATAGAGATCTTTTGATTTGGTTAAATAGTATTGGAATAACAAGAGATGCTACTTACAGAAAAATGGAAGAGTACTTTGGAGATATCAATGAAATATGGGAAGCTAGCGAAAAATCTATTAAGTATGTGCTAAATAATGCATCTATAGTCGAAAACGTTTTAAGAAATAGAAACGCGGATTATTATGAAAATGTTAAGTCTAGTATTGAAAATCATGGAATAAGCGCAATTACAATTTTAGATTCAGAATTTCCTTTAAAACTAAAGCAAATATATGACCCTCCAAGAGTTATATATGTTAAAGGAAAATGCAATTTTGATATGCCGAGCATTGCAATTGTAGGTGCAAGGAAAGCAACTGCTTATGGTAAATGGGCAGCATATCATTTTGCATCAGAATTAAGCAAATGGAATATTTCTATAATAAGCGGATTAGCTTTAGGAATCGATGCAGAAAGCCATAAAGCAGCACTAGATTGTAATAATCACACCATTGCGGTTCTAGGTTGTGGTGTAGAAAAATGCTATCCTGCATATAATACTAAAATATATAACAGAATTATTGAAGATGGATGTGTGATATCGGAATATTATATTGGAACTAGGCCGCTAAAATATCATTTTCCTGCAAGAAACCGAATAATTAGCGCACTGTCAGATGGGATAGTAGTTGTTGAAGCGGCTCTTAAAAGCGGAGCTTTAATAACTGCAGATTTTGCATTAGAGCATGGCAAGGAAATATATGTAGTTCCTGGAAATATAAACAGCGCTAACAGTGCAGGCTCTAATAAACTGATTTGCGATGGCGCTAAAATTTTGTTAAACGTCAATGATATAATTGAAGATCTAGAACTTAAGTTTAACATAATAAACGAAGATAAAAAGGCTGTAGAGAGTGTCCACTTAAGTGAAGAAGAACAGAAGATTTATGACATTATTAAATCAGAACAAATTCACATTGACTTGTTATCATATAAAAGCGGATATGCAATTAGTAAGTTAAGCCCAATACTAACTATACTGGAGTTAAAAGAATTCATAGTGCAATTACCAGGAAAGATTTTTGCAAATAACATAAGTTAAAAAGTTCTTAAGATAGAGAGGTGTTTTATTTGGCAAAGTCACTAGTGATCGTGGAGTCCCCAGCTAAAGCAAGAACAATAAAAAAATACTTAGGAAGAAATTATAATGTAATTCCTTCAGTTGGGCATATAATAGATTTACCTAAAAGCAAATTAGGTGTTGATATTGAAAACGATTTTGAACCACAATATATCACTATCAGAGGGAAAGGACCTATATTAAAAGATATTAGAAAAGAAGCTAAAAAAGTTGATAAAATTTTATTAGCAACAGACCCTGACAGAGAGGGAGAAGCTATATCTTGGCATATTGCAAATGCGCTGAAAATACCAGAGGATAAAGCATGCCGCATTGAGTTCAATGAAGTAACCAAAGAGGCTGTTGAATCAGCCGTTAAAAATCCAAGAAAAATTGACATAAACTTAGTAAACTCACAACAAGCTAGGAGAGTTTTAGATAGGTTGGTGGGTTATCAAATTAGCCCTTTATTGTGGAGAAAACTAAGAAAAGGACTTAGTGCAGGCAGAGTACAATCCGTAGCGACTAAGATAATTGTAGATAGAGAAAAAGAAATAACTAGTTTTATACCTAAAGAATACTGGAGTATTAACATAGATGTAGCGGATAAAAAGAATAAAGAATTTACTGCTAAATTCTACTTAGATGATAAAGGTAATAAAAAAATAGAAACAAAAGAAGAAGCAGATAGAATTACTACTTTGATAGATAATAAGAAAATCTTCGTAAAAAGTATTAAGAAGATTCTCAAAAAAAGAAACCCAAACAAACCGTTTACAACAAGCACATTACAACAAGAAGCTTCTAATAAACTTGGATTTTCAACAAAAAAAACTATGGCTCTAGCTCAGCAACTATATGAAGGGATTGATGTTAAAGGCGAGGGAACGGTTGGACTAATTACCTATATGCGTACTGACTCAACTAGAATTTCAAATGATGCAAAATTGAATCTAGAAAACTACATTGTTAACGAGATAGGCAAAGAGTATTTAGGAAAGACAAATACTAGCCCAAAGGGCAAGAAAAACATTCAAGATGCACATGAAGCAATAAGACCTACATCAGCTGAGAGACAGCCCAATTTACTAAAAACATCTTTAAAGAGAGACCAGCTTAGACTTTACAAATTAATTTGGGAAAGATTTATTGCAAGTCATATGGCTCCTGCTGTATTTGATTCGGTAACATTCGACTTAGAAGCAAATGGTATCACCTTTAGAGCTCATGGATCAATAATGAAATTTGATGGCTTCCTAAAAATTTATACATTTGCTTCTAAAAGTAAGGATTCGAAGCTACCTAATTTGTTAGAAAATGATGAAGTTAAACTACTCAAAACTATTAAGGAGCAGCACTTTACACAGCCACCTGCGAGGTTTACAGAGGCTACACTAGTTAAAGAAATGGAAGAGTTGGGTATTGGCAGACCAAGTACATACTCACCTACTATTTCTACTATTTTAGCTAGGGGGTATGTAGAGAAAGAAGTTAAGCAACTTAAGCCTACTGAATTAGGATTCTTGGTTACAAATATGCTTGAAAATTATTTTGGTGAAATATTAAATGTCCACTTTACTGCTGAACTAGAGAAAAAACTAGATAATGTTGAAGAAGGCAGTATGAAGTGGAAGGAGTTAATTAAGAGTTTTTATTCTTCTTTTGAAAATATGTTGAAATTTGCTGATGAAGATATTGAAGAGGTAAACTTAGATGAGGAAAGTGATGAAATATGCAAAAAATGTGAAGCTAGTATGGTGATTAAGCACGGTAGGTTCGGCAAATTTTTGGCTTGCTCAAAATACCCAGAATGCAAATATACTGAACCGATATTAAATAAAATTGGGATTAAATGTTCAACATGTAATGAAGGCGATATTCTTCTTAGAAAATCGCGCAAAGGACGTATATTTTTTGGATGTTCGAGGTATCCAGATTGCAAATTTGTGTCTTGGGATAAACCAAGCAATACTAGATGCAAAATTTGTGGTGAAGTAATGCTGCACAAAAAAACGAAAAAAGAAGAAAAATTAGTTTGTATAAGCAAAGAGTGTAAACACGAAGAAAAAATACAAAATACAGAAAATTAAGATGATTATTGAGTTAATCAAAAAGCTAAGCGAATTGTCTTGTAAACAAACTGCTAATATGTTAGTATCAACTATGTAATATGCTCAATTGGATTTTTAATGACTTTGCTAGAATGCGGGAATTCAAGAGAATTACCACAACGTTTTATGAGATACAGCTTGTAAAAGAGTCAAAGACTCTTTTGTATTCGATAGAGGGATAAATCTTAATTAGAGGAAAATGTTGTTAAGAACATTTTGAGAAATGGAATAAACTGTAA